>JASFVN010000007.1:0-44459 GCA_050049805.1 Gemmatimonadota bacterium | reverse complement strand
TTCACAAGGAACGCCTCGGAAGGGCTCCAGATCCTCCAGTTCGGCTTCGACCTTCAGCGGGGTGACGAGGTCCTCACCACGACCCAGGACTATCCCCGGATGATCACGACTTTCCGACAAAGGGAGAGGCGTGAGGGGGTGGTCATGAAGCAGATCGAGGTTCCGGTGCCGTCGGAGAACCCGGCGGAAGTGGTTCGGTTGTTCGACCAGGCCATCACCGACCGGACCCGAATGATTCTGATTTGCCACACCATCAATCTCACTGGCCAGATCTTTCCGGTTCGCGAGCTCAGCGAACTGGGGCGAAGCAGGGGAATTCCGGTGATCGTGGACGGCGCCCATGGGCTCGCCCACTTCGATTTCAAGCTTTCGGATCTGGGATGCGACTACTATGCCACCAGCCTACACAAGTGGCTTTTTGCCCCCCACGGCACCGGGCTTCTCTACGTGAAGCGGGACAAAATCCCGGACCTGTGGCCCCTTATGGCCGCGCCGGCAGGCATGGACGACAACATTCGAAAGTACGAAGAGATCGGGACCCATCCAGCCGCCAACTACCTGGCCATCGGGGAAGCCCTCACCTTCCATCAGGGCCTGGGAGGGCTTAGGAAGGAGGCTCGCCTCCGCTACCTCCGGGATTACTGGGCCAACGCCCTCCTGGAGCGCGACCGGTTCGTGCTCCACACCAGCCAGCGACCCGAGTTTTCTTGCGGGATAGGGACGGTGCAGCTCGAGGGGGTGGATTCAGGGGAGCTGAACAATTGGCTGTGGCAGAACCACAAGATCATCACGACGTCCATCAAACATGCTCAGTTCGAGGGGCTCCGGGTGACGGCGAGCGTCTACACCCATCTTGAAGAACTCGATCGGTTCGTGGAGGCCATGGTTCATGCCTCACGCCATGGGATCTCGGCATGAGCCGGATATCTTTTTCAAAACTCGCTTGTCCCGGTTGAGTCCAGACTCCGGTCGAGAGAAACAAAGGAGAGGATGGGAATGAATGAGACGCGACTACGGGTGCCCGACATGTCCTGCGGCCATTGCGAGGCATCGGTGAGAGGGGCGCTGGAACGCCTGGAGGGTGTAGAGACCATCAACGTGTCTCTGGAGACGAAACTCGTCACCGTCCGCTCCATCCATGAGCTGGACCAGGAAGATCTCATGGGGGCCATTCGGGCCGCGGGGTTCACACCGGAAGCCGCTGACTGAGCTGACTGAAAGGAGGGAATTCCGTGTCCGGCACCATAGGCGGAAAGGCACTGGATGCCGCCGACGCCGCCCGGGCCAGGGCGGAGCGCCTCGACACCATAGGATGAGGTGGGAGGAACGCGAGCCCGGAACTCGCGTCCGGAGGGCCGGGACCCCATTTTATTCCCAACTCGGCCACCAACAGGAGGATGTTCCCCATGGCAGTCTTCAATCTCCGGGTCAACGGAGAACAGATGACCGTTGACGTCCCCCCGGACATGCCCCTTCTCTGGGCGCTCCGGGATCATCTGAACCTCACGGGCACGAAGTATTCCTGTGGCATCGCCTTCTGCGGATCCTGCACCGTCCTGCTGAACGGGGAGCCGATCCGCTCTTGCATCACGCCAGTGGAGAGCGTGGGTGAAGCCGAGGTCACCACCATCGAAGGCCTCTCCGAAAACGGCGACCACCCTCTCCAGCGGGCTTGGTTGGCCGAGCAAACCGTGCAATGTGGGTATTGCCACTCGGGACAACTCCTGCAGGCAGCCGCACTCCTGGAGAGAAATCCCCATCCCACCGATGAGGAAATCGACCAGTACATGGCGGGAAATCTCTGTCGGTGCGGAACCTATCAGAGGATCAAAAAGGCCATCCGTCGGGTCGAGGAAGGGAGGATCTGATGAGCCCCAGAGATCTGAGCCGTAGAGACTTCGTCAAGACCACCGGAGCGGCCGGGGCCGGTTTGGTGATCGGATTTCACATTCCCGTCCTTCAAGGATGTGAAGGACCCCAAGCGATGCCTGTGGAAGGAGGGGCACAGCCCAACGGGTGGATCCGCATCGACCCGGCCGGGTTCGTTCACATCGTCTACGACGACCATGAGATGGGCCAGGGGAGCTCCACGGGGTTCCTCATGATGGTGTGCGACGAGATGGAAGCGGACTGGTCCAGGATCGTCTGGGAGCCGGTCCCTACCGACCCCTCCAATTGGGACCCTGCCTCCACGGGTCGGACCAGAGGCATCTCCACCGGCGGGAGCACCACCATCCGCCGCGGGTGGGACCCTCTACGGAATGCCGGGGCCCAGGCCCGGGAGGTCCTCCGGGAAGCTGCGGCCCGGCGATGGGAGGTGGACGTGTCGGAATGTGTGGCCAGGGAGCACAAGATCACCCACGAGCCTTCGGGACAGAGCCTGGGGTACGGGGAGCTCGCCGAGGAGGCGGCCACTCTCCCGGTGCCTGAGGATCCCCCCAAGAAGACCCACCAGGACTACTGGCTCATCGGGCATTCAACGGACCGCCTTGACCTCCCGGACAAGGTGGTTGGGAAAACGCAGTTCGGGATGGATTTGCGTCTGCCCGGGATGCTCTTTGCCTCCGTGGCCCGGCCGCCGGCCTTTCAGGGTGGGGTTCGAAGCTTCGATGACACGGCGGCCCGGGCTGTCCCCGGGGTGGTGGATGTCTTCCAGATCGACGCCGGAATCGCCGTGGTGGCCAACGATACCTGGTCGGCCTTCAAAGGCCGGGAGGCGCTGGTGGTGGACTGGGATCCTGGACCCAATGCGGATCAGAGCTCCGAAACGCTGAAGGCCCGGGGTGTGGCGCTGGAAGACGAATCCACCTACGTGCAACGGGAAGAAGGTGACTTTGCCCGGGCCTACGCTCAGGCGGTTCAAAGGGTGGAAGCGTCCTACGACGCTCATTTCCTCGACCACGTCCCCATGGAGCCCTTCAACGCCACGGCCTGGGTACAGGGCGACAGGGTGGAGGTGTGGTGCCCGACCCAAGGGGCCACGGCGGGGCAGCGGGGGGCGGCACAGGTAGCTGGCGTCCCGGTGGAGAATGTCGTGTACCACTCCATGTTGGCCGGCGGTGGGTTTGGGCGCCGTCTGGCCAACGACGACGCCGCCCTGGCAACCATGGTGGCCATGAACGTCGACGGGCCGGTCCAGGTGGTCTGGACCCGGGAGGATCAATTTGCCCATGGCCTCTACCGCCCCTATACACACCAGACCATGCGGGCCGGACTGGGCGCAGACGGGTATCCCGTGGCCTGGCTCCACCGCATCTACGGCCAACCGGATCGGAGCACCAGCACCGGAGGCGCCGCCAATCCCCCCTATGCCCTGCCCAATTTCAGGTGCGACGACTACCTGGAGGATTGGGGGATTCCCCTCGGACCGTGGCGTTCGGTGGGCAACACCCAGACCTGCTTCGCCGTCGAGTCCTTCATGGACGAATGCGCCCACGCCGCCGGTATCGATCCCTTCGAGTACCGCCGTCGCCTCATGGAGCCTGCCAATCCAAGGCTCTTGGAATGCCTCGAAATGGCAGCGGAAAGGGCCGAATGGGGTCGTTCCATGGGTGAACGACAGGGCCAGGGAATCGCAGCCTGGACCTGTTTCGAGGGCTATGCGGCCATGGTGGCCGAGGTGACGGTAGCCGACGACGGTACAGTCAGGGTGGACAGGGTCGTGGCCGCAATGGACCACGGAACGGTGGTCAATCCCGAGGCGGTTCGAAGCCAGGTCGAGGGAGGCATCGTGCTGGCCCTGACGGCTACTCTCAAGGCCGAGGTCCATATTGCCAACGGTGCGGCGGTGGAGAGCAATTTCCACGACCATCCACTCCTCACCATAGGGGAGATGCCCCTCGTGGAGGTCCACCTCGTGGAGAGGACCTCGCCCCCGGGTGGAGTGGGAGAGCCTCCCGTGCCGCCCCCCACGCCGGCCGTCTGCAACGCCATCTTCGCCGCAACGGGCGTTCGGATTCGGGAGCTTCCGGTGGACAAGGAGTTGCTGAGGATTACCTGAGGGAAAAAACCCGCCTGCGTGCCGCTGCCGTCTCCGGACCGTGCGGCTCCAGGTGGAGGGAAAGGAAAAGGCCGGAAGGGCGTTGTTACCTTCCGGCCTTTTTCTTCTTTGCCAGACCTCACCGGGGAGTCGTCAATCAGGCACCACCACCGTTCCGGCATTCTGTCTCACGATATCCGGAGCGTCTGCGAGAGATCCGATGGCCGCGAAGCCCCCGGTAGCTTCCACGAATTCCATGGCGGCCGAGATCTTGGGACCCATGGATCCCGCCGGGAACTCATCCGCCAGTGCCCTGAGCTCGGAAGGCGTGGCCCGATGGATGGGTCGGGCCTCTGGGGTTCCAAAGCCGATCTGCACTTGCGGGACATCGGTTAACATGACCAGGGCATGGGCCCCCACTTCCTGAGCCAGGAGGGATGCCGTTCGATCCTTGTCGATAACCGCTTCCACCCCCTGCCACCCGTGTTCCTCGTTCCAGATCACGGGAATGCCTCCGCCTCCGGCACAGACCACCAGAACGCCCCGCACCAGCAGCCGCCGGAAGATCTTGGCGGGGATGATCTCCTCCGGGAGGGGAGAGGGGACGACGCGCCGCAGCTTGTCCCCATCCGGAGCAAGGCTCCACCCCAGATTCGAGGCGATCCGCCGGGCTTCTTCCGGCTCAAAGAGGGGGCCGATGGGCTTGGAGGGGTTTTCGAATGCGGGATCCTTCTGATCGACTTTCACTCGGGTGAGAAGGGTGAGGATCTCTCGGCCGGGGAGCCGGTTGGAGAGCTCCTGCTCGATGAGGTAGCCGATCATCCCCTCGGTTTCTGCTCCGAGAACGTCTAGCGGATTCTGGAAGATGTCGGAGTAGGAGGCTTCCTGGAGTGCCAGCAACCCCACCTGAGGTCCATTCCCATGGGTCAGGACCACATGGTGCTCTTTGGCCACGGCGGCAATGGAGGCCCCCGCAGTTCGCATGTTCTTTCTTTGAACCTCTGCCGAGACTGGTTCGCCGCGCTGCAAAAGAGCGTTCCCACCGAGGGCGATAACGACGATTAACGGATCCATGCCTTCTCTTCTCAAAGGGGAGTGGGTGACCAGGCCGAGGGAAATCCTCGAGGAGACGGAGAGTGCCTCAGTGCGTGGGATGGAATCCGGAGATGGGCGCGCCGAAGGCAATCAGGGCCGCCAAGGCGACACCGATGAGGACCACCATTCGTCCCCAGAGAGGCGGGGCTTCACCCTCCTCGATCCAGCGAAGGCGAGGGAGCGCCTGCTGGTCCAGAAAGGCAAACCAGAGAGGGAGGCCCAGGGTGAGGCCGCCAACCAGGATTTCTATGGCGCTATCCACGTCCGATGTCTCCGAGACCTCTCTTCCAGGGTGTCCGGCTTCCCATCACGGAGCCCGCTCCGGCCCACGCGGGGATCAAGCCCGCCCGCACCTCATGCTTAAGGTTCCAGGACGCCCCGCACAAGGATCCGGGGGATGTCCAGGTCTCGGGTGTTTCCGACCCCGAGTTGACCAAAATCGTTTGGGCCCCAGCAATAGGTCTCCCGCCCGATGGTGACGGCGCATGTGTGGGTGCCCTTGGTGTGGACCGACCTCCAGTTATAGGCCGGTAGCACAACGACGGGAGTGGATGACCCGAAGGGCCCCACCCCGATGAACCCGCGTTGGCCCCAGCAGTAGAGTTTTTTGTTCGTGTCCACCCCGCAGGAATGGACCCACCCGGCTGCAATGTCGGTCCAGGTATGCCCGCCCGCCACAATCTGGGGGCTGGCCACGTTGTTGGACCCGTTCCCCAACTGCCCTTCTTGCCCTCGCCCCCAACAGAAGGCCTGGCCCGTATCGATGATTCCACAGGAATGGAAATGCCCGGCTGAAATGTCGACCCACTGATACCCGTTGGCCACGAGAGCCGGGGCCGTGCGGTCGTCCAGCCCGCCGTCTCCCAATCGACCGTACTGTCCGCGGCCCCAGCAATAGGCGTCTCCGTTCTCGGTGATGCCACAGGTGTGGAAGTGGCCCGCCGAGAGACGGGTCCAGGTCAGCCCCCCTTCCACAGCCGTAGGCACATGGGTCGGCACCAGAGTTCCGTTACCCAGCCGACCCTCCGACTCATCTCCCCAGCACCAGGCGGTTCCGTCGGCTTTCAAACCGCAGTTGTGGTAAGCACCAACGGTGAGGGACTGAAATCCACCTCCTGCCACGGCGGTGGGAGCGGTGACGAAGCTGATGGAATCCCAGGCTTGACCCGTTTGCCACCCCTGGCCCCAGCAGAGTGTCGACCCCCCCGTGGAAAGGCCGCAGGTGTGGAATTCTCCAGCGCCGATGTGCGACCAGGTGGCGGTGGTGGGGATCGCCAGGGGGTTCTCCACCGGAAG
Organism: Gemmatimonadota bacterium; assembly: GCA_050049805.1. Lineage (GTDB taxonomy): Bacteria > Gemmatimonadota > Gemmatimonadetes > Longimicrobiales > Gaopeijiaceae > JABDNZ01. The sequence goes on along the minus strand of JASFVN010000007.1, from coordinate 38,089 downwards.
AGTGTCCTCCGTGGCCAGCTGGGATTGTTCGTTTCCGCCCCAGCACAAGGCCTCGCTCGTGTTGTCTACGGCGCATGTGTGGACGAATCCGGGAGCCACCACCTCGAAGGGCCAGGGGTCCAGTACCCCTGTGGCCGTCGCCGTCAATGGGAGCTCGGCCCCGATGTCGGTCCTGAACGCCGTAAGCTCCTGGGGACCAGGCGTGGGCCCGAGAATCCAGCCGGCCTTCAGCTCCCCGTTGATGTCGCTGGTCGTGGGCCCCTGGGCGATCTCACCGAACCCGGAGATATCCCGGAACTCGATGGAAATCCCCTTCTCAGGCACTCCCAGTGAGTCACTGGTGAGAAGGACGGCTTCCAGGGTGTCCAACATGGGGCCGGTCAAGGGGGCCCCATTCAGCAAGGTTAGGGGCGCCGACCCCGTGGCGTCGAAGTACACAGGATCCAGATCGGCCACCGTTGCCGATGCTCGCTGCGGACCGGACTCCCCCGGACCGAGGACCCAAGCCGCCGAGACCTCTCCGTCCTCGTCGGTCTCTTCTGCCTCGGGGAACACCGTTCCGTCGCCGGCCTCCACCTCCCAATCGACTTCCCGTCCCACAACAGCGGTACCCGCCCCGTCGGTCAATCTGACCTTCAAGAGGGTTTCCAGGGGAAAACCGGTCCATTGGAACTGGTTGTTTCCTTCAAGGGATTCCAGGAGATGGGGCTCCTGGGTGACTTCCACCTCCATGGACCCGCGAATCGTGCCCCCCTGAGCCCGAATGGTCGTTTCGCCATCTCGAACCGAGGTCACCAATCCCGTCTGGTCGACGATGGCCACCGTGGCATTATCGGAAGCCCAGACCACGGCCACCTCCAACATCACGTCGCCGTATTGGTCCAGGACCGTGGCGGTGGCACGGGCCGTGTCACCGATGGCATCGAAGGAGAGGGAGGCAGGATTCAGAGCGATGGAATCCGGTACCGGAGGATCGGGGTCGGGGTCCCCGTTTCCACCACTGTCTCCGCACGAGATAGACAGGGGGAGAAGGAGGAGAACAGCCCCCAGCATCAGCCTTCCGATGTATCTGCTTCCCACGGGATCCGTCATGAAAAACGGCCCTCCGAACTCACTTTTGGGGGGATCCAGCGAATCGGACACGCGAAAGATGTTGAATAACCCCTGGAACAAAAAGTGCCGGGGGCGGGACTCGAACCCGCAAGGGGTCGGCTCGAGACGGTCATATCATCGTGGTTTGGTCCGTCAGACGATCTCCTCGACCCCTCCACCGCCTGAAATACCCCGGCGTTCTTAAAATCTACCATCGACCAGGAATCAAAGGGAAGAACATATGTTTCCAGGGGCAGGGTCCCGTGGCTCGAGGAGAGGCAACAGGGGCCACAGAACCGGAGAAAGGGGGCCCCCATCGATGCCGGCCGGCGGATGGTCTACTTCCTTTGGGGGAGCAGGATCAGGTCTAAAGGACCACTGATCCAGGCGTCTTGATCTTCGGACGCACCAGCTCGGTGGAATGCATGGTGGTATCCGGAGCGTGTGGACGTATTTCAGGCGTACCCCTGCCCAGCAGAGGTGATGGTTCGAGTGCCGGCTCCCCCTCGTCTTCATCCGGACCCCCGGTGATGGCCCGGTAGACAAGATATCCACCCACCACGACGATGGTGGTTATCCCAACGATGTTCCCTGTCGACGAGGATCCCGAGCTACCCCCTGGGGGTTCGTTGGAGCCGGTATCGCCGGTACCAGGCTCCATGGAAGAGGAGAAGTGAATCGTGGCACAGCCCGTCTGGGTCAGGGCCAGTGATGCGATCAACATTGCCGCGAAAACACGAAATGCCAGGCGAAAGCGGAAATTCATGAGACCCTCCCGTGAGGTCCAGATAGTCCTATCCAGAAAATACTACGGGAAAGAAAAAGGGATCCACCCCGGATTCCCCCGCCCATGGGCCGGCCCAGGACGGCTGCGGAGGGGAGCCCATGGGATAAGTGCCGGGGGCGGGACTCGAACCCGCAAGGGATTGCTCCCGGGGGATTTTAAGTCCCCTGTGTCTGCCTGTTCCACCACCCCGGCGGCCCTCACCGTCCTATATAAACGTAATGTACCGTTCGTCAATCCTCAGCACTATCGGGGTCAACCCGAGGAAGCTTGGGCCCAGGGGAACCATCGTTTCGCAGCGAGGTAAGTGCCAGGACGATGACAGCCCTTCTCCTGCACGCCCCTGGGCTGCGGTGCGCGTGCTGGCCGAGGGCCCTTCAAGTCTCGCAGGAGTTGTGAAATGAAAAGCAATCAGTGTGGTTCGGCCCTTCTGGGAAGTCTTTTGATGATTCTCCTCTCGTCGGTTCCCCTGGCTGCTCAGGAGGGGTGGGAGTTGGGCTTCAGGGGGGGAGTCTCCGTGGCTTCAGCCTCCGTCGATGTGCAGGAGACCTTCGACAAGAGCAATCGTACGGGGTTCGCCGGAGGTCTGTTCCTCAACTACGACGCCGGAGTCCTGGGTTTTCAGACGGGTGCACAATACACCCAGAAGGGTGTGGATCTCGACCTCGGACAGGTGGTGGAAGAGTTCAGCTTGAGCTATCTGGAAGTTCCGGCGGTCCTGAAGCTGGGAATCCCACTCGGTGTGATCAAGCCCAGCCTGTTCGGGGGCGCTGGCCTCGGGTTCAAGGCCGGGTGTGACATCGATGGGGAGGACTGCGGAGACTCCTTCAAGGATCTGGACTACTTCGGGATCGCCGGGGCCGACGTGGCCATCTACCTGGGGTCCGTTTCCCTGTGGGCCGACGGCCGGTATCACTTCAGCTTCAGCGACATCTCCGACGCCGAAGACGTCTTCGGGGACTTCAAGCACCGAAACTGGACCTTGCAGGCGGGACTCGGATTTCGGCTGGGTGGCTGAGCCGCGCTGTCCGTCCGCTTCTGGAGGCCGGGTGGGTCGGAACAGACACGAAGGAGTCTGGAGCCTGCCCGGCCTTCAGTGCAGGATATTCCTGTTCTTCAGCCTGTTTGCCGCCACCTGGCTCAAGATTCCCGGCACCCGGTACCGGGCGCCATCCTCCACACCCTCGAAACGAGAATCCTGAGCCGGGCTGGCGTTCAGCGGTTCCAGGACGGCCCGGGTCCTCAGGGCTTCGAAGACCTGGTAGGCTTCGGCCCGAGTGGTGCCGAATATTTCGCCATACTCCTCCAGGGTCAGGCTCCCGTGTTCCAGGAAGGCTTTAAGGGCAAAGCCCAGATCGAGGTCCATTCCGTCCAGGAAGGAAAAACGCACCGGCCTCGGGGGGTTGACCCTGAGCCACCCCTCCCTGGAAGAGAAATCCGCGGACCGCAACCAGAGGAGGAGGGCCATGGCGATGCTGCCTTCGCTCATCCTGAAGACGCGATCGAAGAATTCCGCCCTGAGGATCTGCTGTCTCGCCTTCTCCCCACGGGCCAATCTCAAGCGGCGGCGAACCAAGGGATTCAGGTCGTGAGGTTGCAGGAACTCCACCGGCAGCCCACTCCGGCGGTGTCTCACCATGATCAACTCTTCCGTGGCCTGTCTGGAAAGGACCGGGAGCGAGTATTGATCCAACATGGCTACAGCCCGGGGCTCCTTCTTCTCCATGATCTTCCAGGTGGCACCTGATGTGTTGGAGAGCCATAGAACGCCAGAGGCGGTCTGGGCTTGGAACGTCAGGAACTTCTCCAACAGGTCGGTCCCCCCTGGCCTCCGCAGGAGCAGATGCTCCAGATGCTCCGTCAGCACGACCATCCCACCACGGGCCTCCTCTCCTTCCAGGAGCTCATGGGCCACGCCGTCCAGGGAATTGGTGGGGTCTCCCTCTAACCCCAGGGTCTTCCCAAGAAGGGCCGCCAGCTCCTCTTCGGCACCGATCCGCCGATCCAGGACCAAACGAAAGACGGGAAAGTCACGGAACTCCGTCGTGGTCAGGGCATTCAGAAAGCTGGTATGGCCTACGCCTACGGGCCCGGTGACAACACAGGGCACAAAAACTCCCGAATTCCATGCTTCCACTCGCCCCCGGATCCAGTCCGTCTCCTTTTCCCTCCCCACCAGAAGAGCCGAATCGGACAGCGGCTGAAAGGAGAATAGGCGCCGATAGACCAAGGGAAGGGATTGGAGGAGAGCCGGGATGCCCCTCAGGACTTCCCGGGCCCTCTCGGCCTCCTCCTCGGTCGATCCCGCCTCGCCCACTGCCGTTCTACCCAGGCGAATCAACCGGGCCCCGCGGATCCACGCCTTTCGGAAAAGCCGAGACAATCTCCGCCCCCCTCCCTGGAGCCAGATGCGGAGCTTACCCAACGCAGAGCGTGCCCAGGAGCGAACGACGGTCCGGAAGTCCAGGATCTGCTCCTGTACGGCTCCCTCGGCCACCGACCGGGAATGGATCTCGCGAAACCCTTCCTGGAAGAGCTCATGGGCGTCGCACGTGAACTCCCTCCACGACTTCCCCAACCCGTCCAGGAGTTCCTCGATTCCCCTGGCCGTCCGGCCCAGACCGTCCAGGACCAGAGTGCGGGCCCCCTCGGGAGCCGACGTCGGCGAGTCCTCAGAGGATTCCAGCTCCTCTCGAGCAGCCGAGAAATTGTAGGAGACGATGTTCGGGATTTCACGGCATTCCTCGGCCACCGCCACGAGATATTCCTTGAGAGGTCCCGGGGAGTTTCGGATGGCCTCCAACCTCAGGACATCTACGGCTCGCTGGGCACTTTCTCGAAATGGGACCGTCCTGGTGGCCAGGGTGGGCACGACAGGGCCGGCTTCCCCCTGGGAGGAGGTAACCGTCACAGCTTCGGGCAGGAAACGAAGAGATTCCGAGAGTTTTCCCGCCACACTGTCCGCGACCGCCCCGATGGCGGCAGAGGGGTTCGAGTCGGCGAACAAATCCGGGAGGGAGGGCTGAACAAGGGAAAGGGCCCGGTCCGACAACTCCTCCACGAGCCGAAGCATGGGGTCCGGCTCGCTGGATTCCGCTGCCGCCGTCAGCTCACTCTCCGCGAGACGCAGGAGACCCTTCATCCCGGACCAACTCTTCTTCAGAGCCTCCCCGATGGGGGAAAGAGCGCCATCGACGATGCCACCCAAAAGGAGATTTTCCGCGTCGTCAAAATCCTCACGGAGGCGGAGGAGAAGAATCCCCATTGTGACTCGCCCGAGGGAGCTCCCGTGCCACGCCTCCCAGTCTCGGGCCCGGGCCGCGCTCTTCTCCATAGCCCTTCTGATCTGCGCCTCGGCTCTACGCCCCCCCGATGGTTCCTGGAAGCTCCCGGAGACCCGGATCTTCTCGAGGAAGAAGCTCCACTCCCCTCTCATGGTTTCTTCGACCCTGGCCCACACGGAAGTAGGCGACCCCAGGGACGCTCCCAGAGCCAGAGCCTCGGACAGGCCTCGGCAGACCTCTCTCGGCTCCACTCCCGGCTCCACGGCCGGGGACTCGGGATTCTCATCCGTAGCATCAGAATCGGTATCCGAATCGGTTTCCGGATCCGATATTTCAACCGTGCTTTCCGTTGCGCCGATGGAGAGTTCCTGGAGGAACCTTACTCCCAGGGTACCCTCCGCCCGTTGCACTTCCTCCTCCACACCGAACCAGGCTTCCGTCCAGTCGGCGACGGCCGATTCCAACCTGGAAACTGGAGCTGCGTAGTGCTGCTGCAGGTCCTCCACCAGAGGTTCCACGGATAGCGGACACCTTCCCAGAAGGCATTCCCGAGCCGCCGGGCGCAACCTGACGTGCTGGATGTTTGCCTTCGTCGGGGCAGGCGGACGGCCAAAAAGGCGAAGGACCCCTGACCAGGCTGAGTATGGAAGGGATCTGAGGCCTCGCCCTCCTCGCACCAGGGCCTTTCTGAGGGCGGTCGCCCCCGTGTCGGTGGAAAGGGATCCGTAGAGATCCTCCGGCTCTGGCCGGTGGATAACGTCCGGCAGATCTTCCACCAGAAGGGGAAGTCGGTTCTGAAAGCCGATCCAGCGCTCGGCCAAGGTCTTTCCGATCTCCAGGTCTCGGAGGTCATTCCGAAGCGGTTCCAGGACTCTGTCACGTACGCCCTGCCTGAAACCCCGCAGCCTGGCGCCCTTGGCTATCCCCTGAGGGCCCGGGCCTTCACTGTCGGTCCGTTGGACCTCTCCCACGCCGCTATCCTCCGGCAGCAGCACGGCGTCCGGTTTGCCCCCCTGTTCCGTGAGTCCTGCGGCCTCCAGGAGCTGGCGATGAGCCTCGGCGGCTCGAGAAAAGGCAGCGGCAACGCGATTCGTCAGAGCCTCGTCGAGTGCGAGGAAAAAATCCTTCTGATGGCCTTGGATCTTGAGCAGGAGTTGTTCCAAGGCACCGGCCAACTCACTCTCTCCGGCGATGAGATCTTCCGCCGTCAGATGCTGTCGTGGATCACTCATTCGGCCCCCTCCTTCTGCCCGGACGAGGGCCCTTCATGCTCCTCCCCGGCACCCTTCATTTCAGGCCGGCCCGCGAAATCCAGATAGGCTCGAACGCCGTGCATGGGCCCGAGCAACCCGGCTTTCCGGAAGCCTTCCCGCGCCCGTTCTGTCACGTCGCTCATGAACTGGAACTCGAGGCGGGGATCCAGCACGTACGCCTTTACTTTGAGGTGTGTGAGGAAGGTCTCCTTGAACTCGTCCTTGACCAGGACCACGATGGGTTTGTTGAGGAATACGTATTTCGAGCTGGCGGCGGCTTCAAAGGCGATTCTCTTCGCTCTCGCTTCGTCCACGTTCCCCGGCAAAAAAAGGTCCGTGACCACCTGGCAGTTGAGCTCTCCGGAATTCGCGTTGGCCACCTGGCCGTCCACGACCTGGGCGTTGGGCACGGAGACGAGGTTGTCGTCCGGGGTCACGATCCGAGTCGATCTGAGCCCGATGGAGACCACCTCACCATAGGTTCCCTGTACGGAAATCTTGTCGCCAACCTGAAACGGCTGGTCGAAGAGAACGATGAGACCGCCGAAGACGTTCTTCAGGATGTCCTGGGCCGCAAAGCCGACCGCCACACCTACAGCGGCTCCTGCTGCGATCAACCCCTGGGCTTGGACCCGGAAGATGACCATCGAAACGAAAAGGATCGCCAGGAACCAGAGGGAAATTCGAGCGATGGGCACCAACCGCTTGAAGAAGAGTCGCCGTTTGGCGTTGCGTTCCGCCAGCTTCTCCAAGACCCAGATCAGGCCCCTGATGAAAAGGCCTGTAAGGGTCAGGAACACGAGGGCCACGACAGCTCGGAATCCCCAGTTCTGCACATCCTGGGCGTCCACCCGAATCAGATCGGAAGGGGCGCTCGTGGAGTCCCCCTGACTGGCCTCGGGAGGGGTGCGGAACTCAGCGGATTCCGGGCGTTCCGAGTCGCCGGCAAGAAACGCCAGAAGAGTGCCCACCGCTGCTCTGAGACTATCGTTCTCCGCCTCGAGACGATCAAGGCGGTCCTGGAAGTTCCCCTCTTCCACGGGATCCTGGGCTCGGGCAGCCTGGGGCGAGGCCTCGACCCTGGCAACCTCAGCCCCCCCCTCAGGCAGGGGGGAGGAAGGCACCAGAACCTCCTCCCCGGCCTCCACACCTCCCACGGCGCTTTCGAGTGAATCCCTTTCCTCTCCACCTCCCGCCTGTTCGACTGCTGTTTGAGGATCGCCTGCACCCTCCTGGATGCCCGCATGCGATTCCTCGACCTCCCGGTTCGAACATCCGGCCAGGAGGAGCATGAACAGTAGAGACCAGACACCCGCCGCACTCCGGCCGGGGGCACGCCGAAAAGAATGCCGTAGACCTTTCCCGCGGCCCGTTGTCATGGAGAATCCGGGATTGTCAGCTAGAAACATGTGCTGTCCGAAGAAAGAGATCTGCCAGTTGCCAGGGGACCGCTTCTCCCACGACCGGAATCTGTGCCCTGTACGAGGCCCGCCGGACGGCTGCCCCCAGGACGGTCGGTCTCCGAAAGAGTGAGGTCGGGGTGATTGAAGCGTAAAGGTTGATAGATGAAGGGCGGCGTGTCCAGTAGATACCGGACGGGTATGAGGCTTTCCGGCGTTCATCCCCGAGTTCGGAGTAAGACGGTCCAACCGCGGCTGGTCAGCACTGGATTCGAACACGGCCGAGGGCGGTATGCCCCTCGCGTCCTTCCTTCCAAGTGCCTAGACTGCCCGAGCCGAACGTCAATCACAATCCAATGTCCTGTGACTCTGAGCTTATGACCGAAGACCCTGAGCGTCCCCGGGAGACTCCTTCCGAGAACTCTGACGGAGCGGGCACTCCTGAAGAGAAGGCAATGGCGGTACCCGAGGAGGAAGGCCCCAGCCGGCTTCTAAACCGGGAGATCACCTGGCTGGCGTTCAACGGTCGGGTACTCCAGGAAGCTATGGACCCCCGGGTGCCGCTCCTGGAGCGCCTGAAGTTCCTGGCAATCTTCTCATCGAATCTCGACGAGTTTTTCCGAGTCCGGGTCGCCTCCCTGAGAAGCCTCCTCCGTTTGAAGAAGAAGAAGCTGAGGAAGCTGGACTTCAGACCCCGACGCCTCCTGAGGGAGATCCATTTCATCGTCACCAGCCAACAGGAGAGCTTCGGAAGTGCCCTTCGAAGCCAGATTCTCCCAGAACTGGAAGCCAACGGCGTCTTCCTTCTCAACAATCGGAATCTGGGTCCAGAACAGGAGTTGTTTCTGAAGCGGTTCTTCCGCGAGAGGGTTCAGGACCTTCTGGAGCCCCTCATCCTGGAGGACACGGAAGAACGGCCTTTCCTGCGAGAGGGCAGGATCTACCTGGTGGCAGAACTCTGGCCCACCGTCGATATCGCCTTCGGCTCCGAACGACCCTCCTACGGCATCGTCGAAGTACCCCGCCCTCCCTTGCCCCGCTTTGTAGTGGCCCCCGGCGAGGGTCACAACGTTCTCTTCCTGGAGGACGTGATTCGGCTCTCGCTCCCCGCTGTATTCCCTGAGTACGAGGTGGGATCCGCCTATGCCATCAAGCTCACCAGGGATGCCGATCTCTATCTGGAAGACGAGTTCGAGGGGGATCTGGTGTCGAAAATTCGCAAGAGCCTCGAAAAACGAGACCTGGGGACACCCAGCCGATTCCTCTACGACCTTCAAGCACCGTATGCCCTGGTGTCTTTCATGAAGGAACACCTGGATCTCGATGATGACGATCTGGTCCCGGGTGGCAGATACCACAATCTCCAGGACTTTTTTCAGTTCCCGAAACCGAGGGCCCTCCAGGAGCTCGAGCGAGAACCGCTGCCGCCCCTTCCCCACCCGACCCTCCAGAATGCCGATTCGATCCTGGAGGCGGTAGCGGAACGGGATCGTATTCTTCATTTCCCCTACCAATCCTTCGACTACGTCGTCCGATTCCTTCAGGAAGCGGCCCGGGATCCCGGCACACGCAAGATCTGGATCACCCTTTACCGGGTGGCAAAACACTCTGCCGTGGTGCGGGCCCTCATCGACGCGGCTCGGAACGGGGTGGAGGTGACGGCCTTCGTAGAGGTGAAAGCCCGCTTCGACGAGGCCAGGAATCTTCAATGGGCGGGGGAGATGGAAGAGGCGGGGGTCCGGATCTTCTACAGCAAGCCCGGAATCAAGGTTCACTCGAAGATCGCTCTGATCACTCGGGCAGAGGAGGAGGGACTCAAAGACTACGCTTTCCTCGGCACTGGGAACTTCAACGAAGTCACGGCCCGAGTCTATGCGGACCACGCGCTCCTCACGGCGGACACACGCCTGACCAGGGACCTGGACCAGGTCTTCAGGTTCCTCTGGGAAGAGATCGACGAGCCGGATTGCCAGCACCTTCTGGTGGCTCCCACGCAGCTGCGGAGTAGGCTCACGGAGCTCATAAGCGCCGAGGCGGCCAATGCCGGAAACGGGAGCATCGCCGGGATGGCCATCAAGATGAACAGTCTCGAGGACCCTGGAATGATCGACCTCCTCTACGATGCCAGTCGGGCCGGGGTGAGGATCAATCTCATCATCAGGGGGATCTGCTGCATGCGGCCTGGCCTGTCAGGCTGGGGAGAGAATATCAGGGCCCGGAGCATCGTCGATCGGTTTCTCGAGCATGCTCGCATATTCCGGTTCGTCAATGGGGGGTCGCCTCTCCTTTTTCTTTCTTCTGCCGATATGATGAAGAGGAACCTGAATCGGCGGGTGGAGGTGGCCTTTCCCATCTTCGACCCCCAGGTTCGCGGAGAGCTCGAGCACTTCCTCCACCTCCAGCTTTCCGATAACGCCAAGGCCAGGGTGCTGGATCCCGACCAGGTCAACAACTACGTGGGGCGCAGGGTGGGAGAGCCTCGGGTAGAGGCCCAGGAAGGCTTTTACCACTGGCTGGAGGAACAGCTCGAGGAACAGCTCATCGCGTCGAATGGGTCGTCCGTGGAGGGCTGAAGAGATGAACCCGGAACGCTTCAGGCGCATCAGGGAAGTGCTGGAACGGCGGCAGCCGGATCTCACGGTCCTGATGGAAGTCGTCAACAAGACCCACAACTTTTCGGCGATCCTCCGCACCTGTGACGCGGTGGGGGTGCTGGAGGCCCACGCCGTCCTTCCGGAGAAAGGAATCGATCTTCACCATCACACATCCGCCGGCACCACCCGCTGGGTGAACGTCAGGGAGCACTCGTCGGTGGAGGAAGCCGTGGAACACCTTCGCGGGTCCGGCTTCTCCATCGTTGCGGCTCACCCTGACCAGGATGCCGTGGATTTCAGGGACCTCGATTTCAAGAAACCGGTGGCACTCCTAGTGGGCGCCGAACTCAAAGGGCTATCCAAACAAGGGCTGGCGCTGGCTGATTTGAAGGTGGCGATTCCCCTGGCCGGCATGGTCCGTTCCCTCAACGTTTCCGTCGCTACCGCCCTCCTCCTATTTGAGGCCTTCGGACAGCGACAAAAGGCAGGCCTCTACGAACGCTCCCGCCTGCCTGAAGCCCAGAAAGAGCGCCTCCTCTTCGAATGGGCCTATCCGGAGATCGCCGAGGTGCTCAGGGCCCGGGGTGAGGAGTACCCGCCCCTCTCCGAGGCCGGAGATATCCTCCGAGCCCTCTAGAGTCGAAAAAGTCCTCTCCAGCGCCCTCTCCGTGCATTTCGGACACCGCAAACATATGTTCTGCCCTTCCGGGCGCCGCCCCGGCACGTCCCGTGACTGTTGGCACAGGTGATCTTACCTCGTCGAGCTCCGTCGAGTTGACACATTGATGTGAGACAAATGTGCTCCAGCTATGACAAACGCTGTCAGCCGTCCACAAAAAACCCCACATTTGCGGGGTTTTCTTCTGGAACCCTTCCTTCGACTATTCCTTTTTGCCCAACTGATACCGGAGGGAATCTTCCAGGTCGGGATAGAGAAACTCGTAGCCCGTGTCCAGGGCCTTCTGGGGGATGACTCGGGCTCCCTTCAGCAACAACTCCGTTCCCATCTCACCAAGAAGTCCCTTCACGGCAATGGCCGGAAGCGGTAGAACCGTCGGGCGGTTGAGGACACGCCCGAGGGTATCGGTGAAGGTGGCGTTGGAGACCGGATTGGGAGAGGTAGCGTTCATGGGCCCCGAAACCCCGGGGCGGGTGAGGGCGTGGTGAATGAGACCTACCTGGTCGTCCAGATCGATCCAACTCATATACTGGCGGCCATTTCCGATGCGTCCGCCGAGACCGGCCTTGAAGGGAGGAAGCATTCTTCCCAGACCCGGGCCCAGAGGACTCACCACGAATCCGGTCCTCAGCCTCACCACCCGTATTCCTGCCTTCAGCGCCGCACGAGTGGCGCCCTCCCATTCACTGCAAACCATGGCGAGGAAGCCGTTTCCGGCAGGGCTCTCCTCGGTGACGACTTCGGTACCTCGGGACCCATAGTACCCAACGGCGGAGGCCGAGATCAGAACGCTCGGAGGGCTGGGGAGGCTACCCAGCGCCTCAGCGATGGCGGCAGTCCCCTGGCGTCGGCTCTGGAAGATCTTTTCCTTCTTGGCATCGCTCCATCTCAGAGACGCCAGGGACTCGCCGGCCAGGTGGACCACCGCGTCCACACCGTCGAACACCGCCGGGTCCATATCCTTCCCGGAGGGGTCCCAGGTGGAGTCAGGGTTTCGACCTCCCTGCCTGGACCGTGCCAGGGAAACCACCTCGTGCCCCCCCGCAGTCAGAAAATCCCGGAGGGAAGATCCGATGAGGCCTGAGGCCCCGGTGATGGCCACCCTCAGGCCATTGCCCCTGTATGCGCTGTGAAGGGTGAGGTCGTTCTTCAAACGTTCGTGGCGGAACCTGAACAGGCGATCCAGTTCCCGGTCGATGAATCCCTCGGCGAAGAGGCGTCCAGCAGAGCCCAGGGGGGCAGTCCATTCGATCTCGTCCTCCAGAAAGCAGCCGCCATCATCGGCCGGCAGGAATCGGTGGGAGTGAGACCACTCTTCGAATGGACCCGAGACTTGCTCGTCTCTGAACAACCGCCCCTCCTCGTAGGCGGTGTGCCGGACCTCCCACTTGAGGTCCGTGGGGCCCTGCCGGATTCCCAGGACCACTCTGCCACCATCGTGAATCCCCCCCTCCCTCTCCAGGATGCGGACCTTGACCCAGGGCGGGGCCATGCGCTCGAAGGCGCCGGGTCGCATATGCCAGGCAAAGACCTCTTCGGGTGGGAAAGGGTAATGGGTTCGATGGCGAAAGTATGGCATCGGGTTCCTCCTCCCTCCTCCTTAGTACCCCAATCCGGAAATACGATGGTATGTGAGCGCCGCTGCATCCCCGCTGGCGGCGTTGCGCTCATTCGCCGTACCACAGAGGGTACGACTCAATCGCGCGCCTTGCCAGCGGCGCGCTTCGGCGCTCTCAATACATCACCGTATCTCCGGATTGGGGCACTTAGCTTCCCTCGTCCGAACCGAACCGTTCGAGGTAGCTTTCCATATCGACCTTCTTTCTGGTCCGTTCCGAACTCATGGACCTGACCTTCCCAAAAACAGGCCGTTCTGTCCAGCCTCGATCATAGCGTCCCAGGCACCAGAAGATCCCGCTGTACGAATTCGGGTCCCTCCCGTCCAAGGCGAAGCGATCGTTCAAGTCGATCATGATGTCCAGGGCTTCCCTGGCCGATGGTGTCCACTCCAGGATCTTTTTTCCCCAGAGCATCCTCAAATAATTGTGGATCATGCCCTCTTCAAGGAGTTGTCGCTGAGCCGCGTTCCATAGGGGATCCGCGGTCCGGGCCTCCAGAAAATCCGAATAGTCGTAGAGATGGGGGCGCTCATCGATTTCATGTTCTTCCAGGGTGATCCGGGCCCATTCCGGGAGAGAAACGTACTCTTTGTAGTCCTCCCGAAGAAAGCTCATGTTGAACCCCAGCTCACGCCAGGTCACCAGCTGATCCAGGAACGATTCGGCACCCTTGCTCATCCCCCACCACCCGGACCGGGATCCATCGGTCTGGAGGGAGAGACGCAACGGTGTCCAGCCCTCACTGGAGGAAACGGCCACGAAGACCTCGTGAGAGGAGATGTTGCCGAAGTGGAGATAGGGAGAGAGCCCGGAGGTAGCGGGTCTGTCCGGGTGATTCCGGTCTTCGTGGTACCGCCCCAACCCCGTCGTCAGGAAACGGTCCAAAAGGGCCCTGGCCGGGGCAGTGCCACCCCTCATCGGCGAGGGCGAAACCGACAGATCCAGGGGAAGCTCGGAAACGGCCCGTCGTTCGCCACGCAGAAGGGAGCCGTTGGCGGGTGGCCAACGGCGAAGCACACGCTCAGCCACGGCTCCTTCGGAACCAGCCAAGGGGACGCCCAGGGGGTCGGGATTCGGGAGCTCGGGGAGATGGTCCGGAAGCGTCTTTTGAAGGAATCGGCGAAAATGGTAGGCGGCCGAGAAGACCCGATCCGAAGCCCGAAGAGGGAGCAGGCCGTTGGAATCAACGAGGTCGAAGCGGATCCCCACCTCCGATCCGGGGCCAGCGACCATTTCGGGAATGATGAAACAGGGGTACTCGTCCGAGACGACGACACACGCTTCGGAAGCCAGTTGCCGGAAAAGCCCCCTTCCCTCACCGGGAGCCCTCTCAACGAAGGGGTAGTGGAAAACCGGGGAACCTTTCAATTGTTCGGAGCGTTCAGCCATACCCTCCAGCATGAACGTGTGGAGCCGGGAGCTGGCGTAGGGATAATCCACAAGGAGTAACTCGAAAATCACCAGCGGTTTGCCGAGCTCCCTGGCCATCTCCGCAGCGTGTTGGAGGGCGTAGTTCCACCCCAGGCGACGGAAGGCTGTCATCCAGTAGAGCACATAAGCCCCGTCCGGATCCAGGGAGGAGCCGTATGGGGTCTGAACACGAAGCTTGGGAACGGAGGTCATGGAAGGAGGTTACCCAGCTTTCTTCTTCTCGTTTCTTCTCAACCAACCAGCCACCAGGCCATCAGAGACGGTATGACCTGAATCCAGAAATTGTCGGATCCTTTTCCGCTGAGACCCTCGGCCACGGCACCGGTGGCGCCACAAGCAAGCCCCACGCCGAAAACCTCTACCGTGGATACCCCGAGGAGGCCGAGGGCGACTGCTGCTCCCACCGTGCCGGCCCCAAAGACTGCCAGAGAGCCCTCCAGGGTCCGGGTTGGCGCTCCATCGGCCCAGGGGTACCCTCGGAAAGGGTGGCGACCCCACGCTTGCCCTACCGGCTCCCCCGCCGCGTCACCCAGACCGCAGACCAGGAATCCGACGACCGCGAACCGACCCACCAGCAGCACGGAGGCCGCCCCCCCCAACGCGGTCGATATCAGAGGTCCCAGGATGGACTGGCGGGCATCGGTCCCCTCCTCCCCTCGAGCCAGGGCCGAAAAAAGAGGGAGCCCCGGGCCGCACCAGAGGGCGACAAGAACGATGACGGAGATCACACCGCCAAAGAGGACCGCTCCCCAGAACCCTCCGAACAACAGGGCTGGAACGGCGCCGATAAAGATCCCGAGATGAAACACCTTCCTCGGATAGCCGCGGCGCTGGCCGAGGTTCTTGGCCAAACCTCCCACCACCGTGGCCATGGAAAGACCGAATGCGAGGCTACCAAAACCCAGGATGATCAGACGATTCATGCGCTTCCCGATTCGAACCCCTTGCGTGGCATGGCGCCCCATCCGCCTCGGCCAAAGAGACCGGAAACCGTCCCCTTCACCCTCCAGAGGGTATTCAGCTGTCGGTACCCCAGGTTTTCGAGGGCGGCAATCAGAAAGAGAATCAGGAGATCCCTCCTCCTGGGGTATCGCCGAAACGTGACCTCTTCCAGGGCCACGGCCGAAATCGAGAGGACCATTCCGAATGCAAAAGCCGCCGCCAGAAAGGCCAGGGCATATGCCGCGGACGCTCTCCCGGCAAGGACGGTGAGGATGAACGCCAGGTAGCCCAATACTTCAACAAGGGGGCCGACCATCTCGAAAAAGAAGTAGTAGGGGTAGGCCAGAAGGCCGAGCCGGCCGTAACGAGGATTGAAAAACATCTTTCGGTGGCGAATCAGTGATTCCAGGAGTCCCCTTTGCCACCGGTCCCGCTGCTGGCCGAGGACCGCCAGATCCTCGGGGCATTCGGTCCAGGCCACAGGATCGGGAATGAAGCCGATCCTGTAAGGCATCCGTTTTTCCCGACAGTGGCGGTGGAGTCTCACGATCAACTCCATGTCCTCACCGACCGTGTCGGCGGCGAAGCCGCCAGCTTCCACAACCAATGACCGATCGAAGATCCCAAAGGCGCCGGACACGATAAGGGTCGAATCGAGAGCATCCCAACCCATTCGAACGGCTAGAAAGGCCCGGAGATATTCCATGACCTGGAAGCGAGCCAGAAGGCTCTTTGGGAGCCTGACGGCGGTCACCTGCCCTTTCTTCACCGTACAGCCGTTGGCGATGCGGATGATGCCGCCCGCCGCCACCGTGGTGGAGTCTTCCAAGAAAGGCCGAACGATCCGGAGCAGCGAGTCCCGCTCCAGGATGGTGTCGGCATCCATGGCACAGAACAGGGCGGAGCGGCAGTAGTTGATCCCGGCGTTCAGAGCATCGGCCTTTCCGCCGTTTTCCTTGTCGACGACCCACAGATTCGGGTAGCGACGACTTCGATATGTACCCCTGACCTTGCCTGTAGGGATTCCCCCCATGGGAATCCGGTCCACAAGCTCCAGGTTGAAGGCCTCCCTCAGGACCTCCAGGGTATGGTCGGTGGACCCGTCGTTGGTG
This sequence comes from Gemmatimonadota bacterium, assembly GCA_050049805.1. Taxonomy (GTDB): domain Bacteria; phylum Gemmatimonadota; class Gemmatimonadetes; order Longimicrobiales; family Gaopeijiaceae; genus JABDNZ01. The sequence goes on along the minus strand of JASFVN010000007.1, from coordinate 21,899 downwards.
ACCAGGACCTCGAAATCGGGGTAGTTCAGGGAGAGGAGAGAGTGGATTGCCCCGACCAGGGTCGCCTCCTCGTTGAACGCCGGGGTTATCAGGGTTATGGGTGGTGCGCCACCGGTCCTCAGAAACCTCTCCAGATCCACCGTCTTCAATCGCAGTGCATACCGACGCAGCGCTCCGTAAGCGAAAAGGCTCGTGGCGAGGTAGAACCCGTTCAGCACCAGGAAGTAGACGAGGACCAACCCATTGAAGAGGATTACCAGACCCCAAAGCCACCCCGTCATGATCTGGCCTCTTCGGCCAGCACCTGGCGGATGAGGGTTTTAGCAGGATCCTGGGACCCAGCCAGTGCCTGAAGTGCTTTTTTCCCACCGATCCGGTATACGCCTCTTCCCGCTGCTATCCGAACCCACGCCGACGGATCGCTGAGCTTCTCGACGAGGAGGGGCAGGTCCTCTTCCCCTCCCAGTTCGGAGAGGGCCCGGGTTGCGGCAGCCCTCAAAAAGAACTCATGGGAGTCGACATGGGCCCTGGCGGCCCCAGCATGCTCGTCGGTACCCACCTGAGCCAGTAGTCGCATTAGGGAAGCCAGGAAGGTCGGATCGTCCTCCTCCATGGCAAGCTGGCCGGCCAGGTCTGCCGATGACAGGTCTCCCAGGACGGAGAGGGAGTGGGCCGCCACCGAGCGAACCTGAAGGGGGCAATCCACGTCGGCCATGGTCTTGCGGATCGCGGGAATGGCAGCGGGGCCCAATGCCACCACCAGGTCCACCAGGTACCAGCTTCGGAAGGTTTTGAAGCGAGAAAGCTTCTCACAGATTTCCTCGGCGATCCCGTCTCCGCCTTCGTGGGCGAGAAGACGGGCTGCCTGAGCGGCAACAAAGGGAGACGGGTCGTCCACCGCTCCCTTGACCTCATCCACGAATGTTGGAAGACCCAGGGTGCCCAGGGTTTGCACGGCTCTGGCCCGGACGCCCACCCGCCGGTGATCCAGGTTGGGAAGAATCCTGGGTAGGAAGGGCTCAGCGGCCCGCTTCAGAGTATCACTCTCGCTCCCTCCCAACCGCTGTGCGTACTGGAGAACGAATTCCAGGAAGAGGTGCTGATGGCCATCGGTCACCTCCGCCCAAAGCTCCTCCAGCTTCTCAGGTTCGGAGAGGGCGTCGAGGAGAAGGGACTCCCAGACGTTTGTGAGCCTCTCCCACAGGCGGGTTTCTCTTTCGTTTCGCAGCCGCAGAAAGAACGTGAAGGCTGCAAAAAGGATGGTCATGGCCAGGAGGACGGCCACGAGACCGACCAGAGAGAGGAAGACCCGGTCAGCCATCAAGCCGTTGAGATCTCCAGCGAACCAATCCACGGGACTAACGGCTCAGGAAGCGACGGATACGGGCAAGCACTTCTATGGGGGAGAAAGGCTTCACCATGTAGTCATCTGCACCGAGGTCGAAGCCGCGGGCGATGTCCTCCTCCCGGCCCATGGACGTGAGCATCATGATGGGGAGCTCATAGTATGCCGGCACCTTCCGCAACCGCTCGAGAAGTTCGAAACCGTCCATGCCCGGCATTTTCACGTCGAGAATGGCCATGTCCACCCGATGGGCCAGTGCGCCTTCCAAGGCTTCCGCACCATCTGGATAATGGATTACCTTGAAGCCTTCCTTCTCCAGGCGATGCACGAGGATGCCGGCGGAGAGAGGGTCATCTTCGGCAACCAGGATTGTGTGGGGCGCGTCCGGGGTCGCTTCCTCGGCCAGGGAGTTGCCTCCAGCGCCCATGGCCTCCTCCAGAAGGGCTTTGGCCTCCTCCACGGCATCCTCGAAACCCGATCCGGAAGAAATCTCCAGGATCCCCCCTGATGCAGTTACTCTGAAGGACTCCCCTCTGGGGTCGCTATGGTCGGAATCCCGGACCCCGGCCAGAATCTTCTCGAACAACTCGGTGGTCAGCCCTCGTTCGAACCCTGGACAAAGAATCAGGAACACCGACTCTTCCCATCGAGCAGCTACACAGCCCCGGGGAATGGTGTCGCGTATAAGGGCACCAACAGAGGCTAGCACACTGTCCGCGATTTCGTGGTCGAAGCGCTCCTCCAAGGCACTGAAACGATCCAGGCCGATCAGCCCAACCGAGCTCGGATCGGGGAAGCTCCAGCGCTCCCAGAGGTCACGAATCACCTTACGTTTCAGGAGATGGGTCAGAGCGTCGGTCTTTTCATGGAACCGCCGCTTAGCCTCCCGGTGCAAACAGGAGCTCGCCGCCGCAGCGACGGTCGTTGGATCCACGGGTTTGTCGAAGAAGGAATCTGCACCCAGCGCCAGGCACTCTGCCTTCACTTCCGGTGTGCCCTTCCCACTCACCACCAGGATGGCGAGATCTCTGTAACGGTCCTCCTCCCGGATGCGGGTCAGCAGGGTCCTACCGTCTCCGTCCGGAAGGATGAGGTCCAGGATCAGGAGGGCGACCTCCTCTTTTGCCAGCAGGGCCTTGGCCTCTTCCAATGTCTTCACGGCGTGGATCGTTCGATCCCGACCCTCTAGACCTGCCAGCAGAATGGTGGCATCCGCCGGGTTCTCCTCCACTAGGAGGATCACGAAGTGCTGGGACGGGTCCGGCCCGATCCCGGAGACGATCTCCTCCACGAGATCTCTAAGACCGGCAGACTTCACCAGTAGTTCGGAATCATCTGCGCCTACAACCTGGAAGGCCAGCTGTTGGACATCCTCGAATCCCTCGCCGATGGCCCACCCGAGAAACGCCTTGCCCATACGCCGGATGGTGCCAGCTCCTTCCTCCTCGCCTTTTCCCAACCTGGCGATTCCGGCGGTGAGAACCGCCAACCGGGGTCGCAGAAGCTCAGGAGCCTTGATCCGCCGCCTAGCCGGGGCCAACGCCACCCCCTTTCTCTCCTTCGGCCGGAGGCAGGAAGTCCGACAGAGCAGCCAGGAGGTCGTTTTGGAACCGCTCACCCTTCTCGAGGACCCGGGATGCCTGGCTGAGAAGGCGTCTCCGTTCGTCTGGAGAGAGGGCCTTCCCCGTGCAGATGATCACCGGGATGTCGGTGCGGCCGAGTTCCGTTCGAAGCCGCTGAAGGAAGGCCGTGCCGTCCATTACGGGCATCACCAGGTCCAGAAGGATCAGGTCCGGCTCCATTTCCTGAAGCGCCAGCTCCGCGTCCTCGCCGTTCCCTGCCAGAGTCACCTGCACGCCCACCCCTTCCAGGGTCGATTTGAAGAGCTCCTGGGTGCCCAGATCGTCCTCCACCACCAGCACCCGGGTCCCTCGGGTCTCTCCAAGGTTGCGTTTGATGACGGTGAGCAACTCCCCGCGATCCACCGGTTTGGTCAACAGATCCACCGATCCAAGGAGGTTCCCCCGTTCCTGCTCACCGGCCACCACCGAGATGATGACCACAGGAACATCTCGGAGGTCGGGAGCAGTCTTGAATTCGCGCAAAGCCTCCCACCCCGTCATATCCGGCATGATGAGATCCAGGGTGATCAGGTCCGGCCTGACCTCTCGGGCGACCTCGATACCTCCTTCGGCAGAGGGGGCGGTGACCACGTCGAAGCCCATCTCTTCCAGTTGGCTGACGAGCAGGCGCCGGGAGTCTGGGTCGTCATCGATGACCAGGATCCGGGCCTTATCGGTGGCGGAGGGTTCCGCCTCCTCCGGCGCGGCCGAAGGTCGAGTGGATTCCATGGGTCGGAGGGCCTCCTCCATGAGCTCCTGCTCTGCCCGCTTCTCAGGGGAGGCGCCTTCTGTCAGAAGGACCGTGAAGGTAGACCCCTCTCCGACTCCGCTCTCCACCCTCAGGTCGTACCCCATGAGCTTACAGAGGGAGCGGGAGATGGTCAGTCCCAACCCCGTACCTCCAAACTCCCGGTTTGTATCCTTGTCGGCCTGTTGGAAGGCCTCGAAGATCGCCTGCAGCCGATCGGGGGGAATGCCGATGCCGGTGTCCCTGACCGCGATGGCCGAGGGGGCCCGGCCGTCATCGTGAACCTGAACCTCTACGGCGACCTCTCCCTCTTTTGTGAACTTAAGGGCGTTCCCGACAAGGTTGATGATGACCTGCTTGAGTTTGCTCGAGTCGGTCTCGATGGAGTCGATCCCTTCGGGTATCAGGGCCCGGAGAGCCACATCCTTCCCCCGGACCTGCCCCTCGAGCTGGGAAAGGGTGTCACCCACCAAGACCTGAAGGTCAACCTGGTGGACATCAAGCTCCATTCGCCCTGCCTCGATCTTGGCCAGATCGAGGACTTCGTTGATGAGCTCCAGGAGATGCTTGCCGTTGGCGACGATCCGCTCCAGGAAACCCAACTCCTGGTCCGCGAGCTTCCCGGACCGGTTCTTCAGGAGGATATTGGTGAACCCGATGACGGAGTTCAGTGGTGTGCGAAGCTCGTGGCTCATGCTGGCCAGGAATTGGCTCTTGGCCTGATTGGCCTTCTCGGCTTCCTCCTTGGCCATCCTCAGAGCAAGCTGGGTCCGACGACGAGCGGTCACGTCTTTCTCGAAGACCGCCACCCCAGTAATCCCAGCAGCTTCCCGGATCGGATTGAAGAAGAACTCGTAGGTCCTGACCTGTCCGCCGATCTCCTCCTCACGCAACTCGCTGAAGGCATTGCCGTAAAGGGCCCGTTCGTACATGTCCACGTACCAGGCCACGTCCTCCGGAGGGAGGCAGTCGGCGGGGCGGTCCCCCACCTTGGGCTCCCGATCGGTTCTCACCTCCAGGGCCATGGAGAAAGCCGTGTTGAAGGTGATGAGCCGTTTCGATCGGTCCACAGACCAGATAGCGTCTCCGGTATTCTCCACCAGGGCCCGGAGGCTGGCCTGAACGGCCTCCAGCTTCCTCCTGGCGTGCACCTGTTCGGTGATGTCCCTGAAGATACTCCGGGTCGCGACGGGCTCCCCGTCCTTGACCCAGACATTTGCGCTTCCGGAGCACTGGATCACCCGGCTATCGGCGGCGACGAAGTCCACCTCCAGCACCGGGAGGTTCTCCCCCTGGAGGACCCGGGCGAAATCCCGCTTGCACCGTTCCCGACACCCCGGATCCAGAATGTGGAAGAGGGTCAGGGTCTCGATGTCTTCGTCTGAATACCCCAGGGCATTTTTCCATGCCTGGTTGACGTACATGAAATGTCCGTCCGGACCGACGCTCTGAATCAAGTCGTGGGCGTTGTCCAAGAAATCCTGAAGGCGTTCTTCCTTCTCCTGGATGAGTCGCTCGGCTTGTCGTCGGTAGTCGATCTCCCGAGCCAAAGCCTCGTTGGCCTCCCTGGTGGACTGGGCGACTTCACCTTCCCGACGGAAGGTCACATAGACACTGGCCAACAGCCCGGTGAGGACACTTGCATAGCTCAGAACCTTGAGGGCGTGGCCAGCGACGAAGAGGGCATCGTGGTACTCGGAGGAGAAGGGCATGTAGGCCCCGTGGGCCATGACGCCCATGAGGATTCCTACGATCAACCAGTGTTCAAAAGCGTCGACGCGCCAGTGCCCTTTGAAGAGATACCCCACGGCGGCGACGAGGAAAACGAGGCCCGGAACGACCTCCGCCGGCTGCCGAATCATCCGGTCCGGGCGGAGAGCGCCGCTCAGGGGGAAAAGATCGAAGACGGCGAAGACCGCCACGGCAAAAAGAGTGGCGGTAAGAAAAACCGTAGCTTCCCGGACCTGGTTGCGGTTCTGTTTGGATCGGGAGCGTCTCCAGGAAATCCAGCTGGCAAGAAGAAAAAGTGAGAGAAAAGTCCCCGACGCCGTATAACTCCAGGTGGCCAGCCCCTCCAACTCTTCGGAGGTCCGATTCCCCAACCATGCCGTGGCGAGGACAGCCGGGAACAGGTCCAGGAAACCCGTCCCGAGGAATCCCGTTCCGATGAAAAGAAAATTCCTCTGCTTCTTGCTGTAGAATCGGACCAGGGCCAGGGCGCCGACCACAAAGGCCAGGAGGGAAGAAAGAGCCTCGAGGGTTCCGTAGAATACCGGTCCCGACGTCCACGGCGATCGAGAGAGCCCGAAGGCCAGGACCAGGAGCAAGAGGACTACAAAGAAGTGGGCGGAGGCCCTGGTGGCCGTCCGGTCGCCCCGGAAAACCCGGGGCACGTCAGACACGCCCCCGGGCCCCATGGGATCCTCAGGAAAACTCCGCCCTCCGAGGGATCCGTTCATCCCTGGGATGTGAGCCACCGGGAGATGGCCTCCAGGAGTATGGATTCGTCGACAATGGGCTTGGTGATGTAATCGTTGAAGCCCTCGGCCAGAAATTTCTCACGGTCACCAGTCATGGCATGAGCCGTCAGGGCGATGACCGGGACCGTCCCCAGGTCATGGTGAGCCCTGATCCATCTGAAAACCTCGGTTCCATCCATGTCTGGAAGGGATATGTCGAGCAGAATCAAATCCGGAGCATCGGCCGGCAATCCCTCAAGAGCCTCTGACCCGTTCTCGAACTCCGACAACTCGTAGAGGTCCTCCAACAATGCCTGGACCAGAAGTCGGTTGTCGGGATTGTCCTCAACAATGGCGATCTTCGGTTTCATTCTCTCCCCCCGTCGAGAATACTCTTCAGGGCGCCACATGCGGCATCGAATTCTTTTTGCAGCTGGGGCAAAATGGCCTCCACATCAGCCATGTTCCCCGCCTCGGCGAGGGCCTCGGCGTCCATGGCGAGGGCTTGGACCCGCTGGGCACCGACGTTCCCAGCGCTGGATTTCAGAGTATGTGCCCCCGTCTCTGCCTTGGTCGAATCTCCCGTGGCAATTCCCTCTCTGATCTGATCCAACCGCTCCTGAGCATGGGTCAGGAAGAGGTCGATCATTTTCTTCTGCAGGTCAGGACCGCCCCATTCGTTCAGTCTCGCCATTTGAGCGGAATCTACCAAAGGAAGGTCTTCCATCTCTTCTCCATTCATTGGATGCTCGAAAGGGACCGTCTCAGGGCCTGGATCCCGTTCCTTGGCCCGCTTGGATGGGCGTAAACAGCGGAGCCGGCCACCAACACATCGGCTCCTGCCTCCACTGCAAGAGGGGCCGTGGAAGGATCGATGCCCCCGTCCACCTGGACGTGGGCTTCCCCCCTCCCGGACGCCTGAAGGAGAGTCCGTGCCGCCTTGATCTTTCGAGGCGATGATGGGATGAATGCCTGCCCCCCGAAACCCGGGTTGACTGTCATCACAAGGATCAAATCGAGGTAGGGAGCCATATCCTCCAGGGCCGCTACTGGAGTGGAGGGATTCAGGGACACTCCCGGCGAGGCCCCGAGTTGCCGAATCTCCTGGAGAGTCCGGTGAAGGTGGGGACAGGTCTCCTGGTGGACCGTGATGCGGTCCGCCCCGGCCTCCACGAAATTCTTCAGGTATCGCTCTGGGGCCTCGATCATCAAGTGCACGTCCACGGGAAGATCGGTGGCTCTCCTGACCGCCTCCGTCACAAGAGGGCCGATGGTGATGTTCGGCACGAAGTGCCCGTCCATCACGTCCACGTGGATCCAATCGGCTCCTGCAGCCTCCGCGGCTTGTACGTCCTCGGCGAGTCGGCCGAAATCAGCTGATAGAATGGATGGTGCAATCAGGGTCAACATCGTTCTCCGTTGGAAACTGCAGGGGTGGCCTGGAGCTCTCTGGTTCCAGGCAAGGACCTCAAGGGGAGTCCGTAGTTCCTTTCGGGGTTCTGGAAACGACCCGCGCTTCCCCTTCACCCCCTACGATGACCTCATCCGCCAGGTCCAGGAATAGCCCCGTGTCGACGATACCGGCTCTGTTGGCCAAGGTGTTCTGAAGTTCTGTGGGGTCCAGGATCCCTCCAGGAAAACGGCAGTGCAGCAGGTAGTTCCCGTTGTCCGTCGTAAAGGGGCTTCCTCTGGAGTCCTGGCGAATCGCCGCTTCGGCGCCCAAGGCTTCGAGAAAGGGTAGGTGGCTTTTCCAGGCGAACGGAATGACCTCCACCGGAAGCGGCCCTCTTGTCCCCAGCTGCTCTACCAACTTCCCCACATCTATGATGATTATCAGCCGTCGGGTTACCTGTGCCACCATCTTCTCCCGAAGCAGGGCGCCGCCCAGACCTTTTATGAGGTCGAGGCGTGGGTCGACCTCGTCGGCTCCGTCCACGGTCAGGTCCAGGGTTCCGGCTTCCTCCAAGGTTGTGAGAGGGATCCCCAGCTCCTGGGCGGCGCTCTCGGTTCGGATCGAGGTGGGGACGCCTACGATCCCCGGCAATTCGCCGCGTCGAACCCTTCCTCCCAACGCCTCAAGAAAGAAGGCGACGGTGCTTCCGGTCCCCAGGCCGAGTTTCATACCTGGCTCCACAGCCTCCGCGGCTCTGATTCCAGCCAAAGCCTTTCCTGCCTCCGACCTTTGATTCCGGGACAAGACCGATCCTTCCAATGGTTGTTGCGGGAATAAGGAAACACGTGTCCCTCGGGCCCTTTCGCCCCAGAATGTAGAGCCCGCCAGATGGTGCTGCCAGGGTCGTTATCGAGAGGAAACCGTGGCTGGCCCGAGGGAGAGCGGGTCAAGCCGCCGTAGTTTTTTTGGCTACAAATGACAGGCGGGTAAGAGTGTGGTATCGGCAGGGTGAGATACCTGGCACCAAAAAAAAGGAGGAAGAGGAATCCAGGGCACCTCCCGCCAAGGTGTGCTGCCGGGTAAAAAACCCGCCCGTATCTCTCTTCCCCCTTCCCTACCCTCGACCTCCGAACCCCTCGATGGTGCGGGTTCGCCGATCCAGGTATGCATATATATGCAAAAAAAATGAAAAGAGTCAAGCTCAATGTGAAGGAAGGGAGGTCGGTCCTCAAAAGGGATTCACGTAGATTGATCAGGAACCCTCGGCAATCTCCAGGATTCGGGCCTGCACCTCCCCCATGTTTTCAGCCTCTCGCAGGATGAGTAGGATCGTGTCGTCGCCAGCAATGGTTCCCAGGACCTCGGGCCACTCCTCCCAGTCGATGCCGAGAGCCACGGCTTGGGCCCCGCCGGTCATGGTGCGGACGACCAGAAGGTTGCCCGTGCCCTCCGCCGAGAGGAAGAGCGTCGGGAGGAGGGTTTCCAGGGGCGGGCTGTGTTCCCACTCCTCGGGAAGAGTGTATTGGCTCGAACCGTCGGCTCCCGGAATTTTCACCAGGCGAAGGTCCCTGATGTCACGGGAGAGTGTAGCCTGGGTCACAGCTATGCCCTCCCGTTCCAGGAGCGTTCGCATCTCCATTTGGCTCGTGACCCGGTTTGTCCTGATCAAGTCGAGGATCGCTCCCTGACGTTCCCTCTTCGATATCGAACGCCCTCCGCTCACGGTTCCCACCTTTCCGCATATGCGAAAAGGGGGCGGCCCGGCCGCCCCCCCCTTCTCTTACATACCTCAGAGTTCCATCTCCTCCGACGTGACTGACTAGAAGAGATCGTATTTCATCCTCACGATAGCAAAACGCCCTATGTCCGGAACGCCCACGAAACTCCTGTAGGACGAATCGAACAGGTTCGTGACGGCCAACTGAATCTCGGCGGCCGTATTGGGGATCTTGTATCCGAAGTTCACATCCACCAGCGTTGAGCTTTCCACGCATTCCTCGCCGAAATAGGCACCGGTGTTCTCCACTCGGCACTGGGTGCCCGTGTATCCAGCCGATTCCGCCGGGAACTCCGAGGTAAACCGGACCCGGGCTTCACCGTTGAAGCCCGTCCTGGCATTCCTGAAGGCCAGCCCAAGGGAACCTTTGTCCTTGGGGGCATTCAACGAAATAGGCGCTCCTCCGCTGATCTCGAACCAGTCTTCGGACACGTGGGAATAGGTTCCGCTCAGCGTGAACTTGTCGTCGATGAACCAACTGAAACCCAGGTCGGCACCCCAGTAGTCCACATCCCCGACGTTTCGGTATGTGACCACCAGGTCCGATTCCTGGGAAGGCACGTCGGCAGACGAAGCCACTCCGACGGGAATCAGGCCGATGCCGCTGGCCAGGGCGGTGATGGTGGCGGCAGCCTGGGTCTGAGCCTGTTCGAGGCTGAGGCCGGCCTGCATGTACTGCTGGACCAAGGTCGGCCCCATCTGAACCTGTAGCATGGCCCCGACGTCCTCTCCCTTGAGAATGAGGAGGGGATTCTGGATCAGGAGGGGCGAAATGAAGTCGTTCTTCTTGGTGTAGTAGACGTCGGCTGTAAGGGCGAGCTGGTTTCCAAGGAGTCCCTGCCATCCCGCTTCGAAGGTCTCCGTGTAGCTCTCCCTGATGCCGGGAACCGCTGGGAAGTGGGTGGCAGCGGCGGAGAGGGGTAGCCGGTCACCGGAGGCGGCATCGACCATCATCACTTCCACGCCGCTGGGATCCAGGGATCCCATCAGAGCCGCCGTCTGGGCGTCGATGAGACCTTGGGCCTGGAGGACGCCGAGGGCCATGGGCCACATCACGTTCGGACTGATGGGCAGCGTCTGTCCGGGGGCGAAGGGGGATCTCATTCCCTGCAGGGTCCCATCGGGATTCAGGAAGGAATACCCGTTTTCCCCGGTCCCAAAGGCCCGGACGGTGAAGCCCAAGGCTGCCAGGTCTTCGTTCGGCGCCAGCCCCGCAGAGATGTCCAGGAAGAAGTTGAGGCTGGTGGGTGTGGAGAAGGCTCGGTTGTAGGTGACCCGGAGGCTTTGCTCTTCCGTGGGCTTGAAGACCAGCGCTGCCCGGGGGGAAAACACCTTCTCCGGGAGCATGGAGTGGTCGTCGATTCTCCCGGCCAGCACCAGGTCCAGCTTCGGAGTCAGGGCGGTCTTGGACTGGAGGTAGGCTCCCCATTCGTTGATGTCGTCCTCGTCGTCCCAGGTCCCGTTGATGGTTCCACCGGTTTCAGGCCGGGTCCGGAAAATGTCGACCCCGTAAGTGAAGTCCTGTCGGTCGTCGAAGAGCCCGAAGCCGTGTTGGGCCTGCACCACGTAGAGTTTGGATTTGTCCACCAGCGGGACCCCGTCCCTCAGTAGGTAGGTCCCCTCACCGGCGTCGCTTCGGTTCAGATAGGCCTGGGCGAAGAACCGCCCCTTGTTCATCCTGCCCTGGAAGAACTCGTAGGACCATCCCTCGGTCTGCCCCGCCCCGAGGCCCGTGAGCTCGATCCCCGAGGCGGAAGTGTGGCCAAAGGTTAGAACGGCTACTCCGTCCGGAGCGAACCTGTAGTCGGCCCGTGCCTCCATACCCCAACGCTCGAGATCGAAATCCCTCACCCCCACCCGATTGCAGGCTTCCTGGGCTTCACCCTGGGAGAAACCCCGGATGACCAGCCCCGCCAAACAGACTGCTGGAGTCTCCTCGGCAGTCCTTCGTGCAGCCAGCTCCCCAACGTCCTCGTATTTCCATTCTTCACCCCGGAGGTATTGCCCCGAAACCTTCACGCCCAGGTTCCTGTTGACGAGCCAGGAGCCCCTTGCCGAGCCCTGGAACACCGAGCGTTCACCTCCACCCAGGGTCATGGTCAGCCCTTCTGAGGCCGAGTCCAGAGGGGACCGTGTCAGGATGTGCAACACACCGTTGGCCGTGTTGGGCCCATAGAGAGCCGAGCCCGGCCCCAACACCACTTCCATCCGATCGATGTCTTCGTTGTTGGACGGGATGAAGTGGAGAAGGTTCACTCGCAGGGAGGGCACCCCGGCCAACCGGTAGTCCGTCAGGGCGTGCAGGGCTCCCGAGAAGATGTTGTTGAACCCCCGGACCACCACATTCGTGGCCTGGATGCCGTGAGAAATGACGTCCACCCCCGGAGCCGTTCGAATGTGGTCCGCCGGTGTCGTAGCGGATCTCTCTTCGATCTGGAGCGAGTTGACCAGGTGCACGGTGGCAGGCGCGTCTACGATCTTCTCAGGCATCCCCCGAGACGCACTTACGATCAGCTCTTCCATCTCCAGGGCTACGGCGGTGAGCCGAATGTCGAATTCCGTGGTCTGGCCCGAGGCCACGGTGATCCTGTCGAAGCGTTCCGACCGGAATGCCAGGTGTTCGACGAGTAATGAGTAGGTTCCTGCCGGGAGTTGAATGGTGTAGATGCCGTCGGCGTTGGAAATGGCCGCGGTTCCCTCGGCAGCGCCCAAAACCGTGATTTCCGCACCATCAATGGATGACTCGTCGTTGCTGTTTGTCACACGCCCCGTAAGCGTGCCCTGCTGAGCGGATAGGGGCGCCAGGAACCCAGCTACCGCCAGAAGGACGCAACCTGATAACCACTTCCGAAGAGATCGCATGGATGAGCCTCACAATGGGAGGAATATCAAGGCCGAGCGGCGTAATTGGGGCGAAGTTACACCTTGTAACGGGACGAAAGCAAATGTTTCCTTCGTCGGACGAAGGGTCGAGATATTGGTTTTCTGGATTCCCGCCCAAGGGTCCACGCCTTGCCCTCTGACGTGAAGTGCGGCTACAGATAACACAATTACTGCATCCATGGAGGTAGCATGGGAAGGGTGTCGGCGATTCGCAGGGTCGTGTTGCCGGGATTTGTCTTCCAATCGGTGGTCATCGCCGGTGGGTATGGAACGGGCCGTGAGCTGGCAGAGTTCTTCCTCAGGGAGGGGCCCCTGGGAGGCTTGATGGCCATGGCTCTGTCCACCGTGCTTTGGAGCCTCGTCTGTATCGTCACCTACGAGCTGGCCAGAACAGCCCGGACCTTCGATTATCGGACGTTCTTCCGGGGCTTCATGGGTCCCGGATGGGTGATGTACGAGTGGGCCTACCTCGTCTTCATGCTCCTGGTTCTCGCCGTCATCGCCGCGGCATCCGGTTCCCTTCTGGAGGAGACCTTCGGGCTTCCATACTGGTTCGGCGTCGCCGGGATCATGGTGGCCGTGGGAGCCTTGGTTGTAGGCGGAAGCGAGACCATCGAGCGGGTCATGGCATCCTGGTCTCTGGTTCTCTACGGCGCCTATCTGACCCTTTTCGCCTGGTGCTTCCGGCAATTCGGCTCGGACATCGCCTCCGCATTCGCCGAGTCCCCCGGGGTCGGCCGATGGGGAATCGCCGGCGTAAAGTATGCCGCGTACAATGTTGCCCTGATACCTCCCCTTCTATTCCCCGTACGGCACCTCCGGGGCAGGAAAGAGACGGTTATTGCCGGCGCCCTGGCCGGCCCCATTGCCATGGTCCCGGGCCTCCTCTTTTACCTCGCCATGGTGGGCCAATACCCTGATGTCCTGGACCGGCCGGTGCCGGCCAATCTTCTTCTGGAGCTTCTTGGATCCAGGTGGTTCCAGATCCTGTTTCAGGTGGTGCTTTTCGGGACCCTCATCGAGACCGGGGCCGGTTTGATCCACGGTATGAACGAGCGCGTTGCCAAGGTGTTCGAGGAACGGAAATTGGAGATGCCCCGGATCGTCCGGCCCGCCCTGGCCCTGGGCCTCCTCCTTTCCGGCACCCTCCTGGCGGGGGTGGGTTTGGTGGACCTCATTGCCCGGGGCTATGGAACGCTGACCTGGGTATTCCTGCTGGTCTACGTCCTTCCGGTCCTGACTCTGGGTCTAAAGCGACTCCTCGCCCCGGGCCAGACAGCCTCCTAGCCCCCCAGACCCCTTCGCTCCCGGATCAGGACCAGACGGCGAATGGCCCCGATTCCGAATGCGGGTCCCAGGGCCAGAACCGGGAAAGTCCAGGGCCATCCCAGGATGTCCGTCACCAAGGGCAACGCCTGGATCGTCACCATGGTGAGGAGGAACCCCATTGAGGTCTGGACAGTGAGGGCAGTACCAACCCCCTCCTGGGGAGCGACTTCCGTCACCATGGCACTGAACTGAGCGGAATCGGCAACCACGAAGAACCCCCAGACCAGCGTAACAGGCACCAGGATCCAGAAGGTCCACCCGAACAGGAACCCAACCGCAAGGGAGCAGATACCACTGATGGCCATGGCGAGATTCACCAGTCGCTCACGTCCCATCCGATCGGCTGCCCACCCGCCCCAGACGCAACCGGCCCCCCCGGCGGCGATGGCCCCGAACGAGGCCAGATCCACGGCCCAGAATCGGAGCTCCGCTTCCACCACCATGCCGGAAGCCGCTGCGCTGGCCAGAAGGAATGCTGGAACCCATGTCCACATGGCGTAGAGTTCCCACATGTGGCCCAGATAGCCGAAAATGGCCAGTCGGGTTTCCTGGTGCCCCATGACCCTGGTGACCAATCCCCACGAGAAGGGCGCCCGGGTGAATGGAAAAGGCCCTTCCCGGTACCCGAAGAGGACCAGGGCCGCCCCGAACGCTGCGGCTACGCTGGCTCCGGCCACCACCCAGGAGAGGCTCAGATCCGGAAAGGCACGAAGGAGGTAGGGCGTTGCCTTTCCCACCGTCAGGGCCCCAACCACCGTACCAATGGCCAAACCCCTTTGATCCTTGAACCAGGTGGCGATCATCTTCATGGCCGGTGGGTAGACACCGGCAAGAAAGAACCCCGTCAGGAACCGGGTCGGGAGTGCGAGAGCCAGGCCATCCGCAAGAAGCACCAGGGCGTTGGACCCTGCCGCCAGGAGGGCCGACGCCCCAAAGAAAAGCCGGGACGGAAGGATGTCGGCCAGATTCAAAAGGGCAGCGAGAGCCGTCCCGGCGACAAAACCCAACTGTACCCCGGTAGTCAACCACCCTACTTCCGAAGCGGACAACCCCCATGCCCGTTGGAATTCCGGACCGACGGCGCTGGCAGTGAACCAGACCGACATGGCCATCAACTCGGCCAGGGAAAGGAGGGCGAGAACCCGCCACCCCGTTCCTTCGATCTCGGGCTGCGCACCAGCCACTCGGGACGCCGTCATCTAGGGAGCCGATCCTCCAGAAGGCACCCGTGCGTTTGCCTGATCAACCGCTGGCACCCGGCGGTCCGGCCTCCATTTCGGGGGCATCCCCCTGGGCTTCCCGCCGAATCACCGGCCTGAGTTCCTGAAGGGGCCCAATTCCCGCTGCCTCCGCCGCCTCCCGAAGATCTCCCACTCGCCCCACCAGATAGGCATTGAACCTGGAGATCACTCCCCCGAGGGCCTCACCGGTCTGGGCAAGGGCGATCCGGTCCGACTCGGTCGGTGCGTCCCGAACCGAGCCCAGGGAGTAAAGCTGCCGGGAATTTCGGCTCAGGCCGCTGATGGCTTCACCTACGGCCTCTCCCTCAATGAGAACCGAATCGGCGAGAGCGGTGATGGCCCTGGCTTCTGCGTCCCGGCGCCTATTCAGGGCCCCTCTCAGGCCTTCAATGCCTTCGGTCGCTTCCTGGAAGCGAGCTTCCAACTCCACTATGGTCGCCAGCATCCCCATGCCTTCCTGAACGGCTCGGCGCCTCTCCATCCTGACCTGGAGCGGGATCTCGACCCTCGGATCCGGCAACACTTCGACCGTGCCTGTGGCTTCTGTGGCCGCGGCTCTGATCCGAACGCCGTAAGCACCAGGGAGAACCTCCAGACCCGTAGGACGAAAACGGCCCCCGCCCGATAGATCCTGGAAGGGGTTGTTTTCTCTCAGATCCCATACGACGCGGTTCAGCCCCTGCTCCGCCGGCCCCTCCATGGACCTGATCACCTCTCCCGCCGTGCCCAGGATCTCGATGGCCACCGAGCTTGTGCTGCTTCCTGGACCCACGCTGTAGGTCAAGGTGGCACCAACTGGCTTCGTCTCTCCTTGCCACATCGCATCGGCCGCGAAGTGATAGCCGGCAACGGCTGATACGCTCCTGAGGTAAGCCGGAGGCGGGTCGAAGAGATGAATCGCCTGGTCCATGAGGCCGGGGCTTCCTGCTATGGCTTGAAGGGGCCTGATGTCATCCATTATGTAGATGGCCCGTCCATGGGTACCGATGACGAGGTCGTGATCCCGCGGATGCACCACCAACGAACGGACCGGCGCCGGGGGAAGCCCGTGCCGCCACGGAATCCAGTCCTCTCCCCGATTCAGGCTGACATACAGGCCGAACTCGGTCCCGGCAAAAAGAAGATTCGGATTGACGGGGTCCTCCTCCAGGGTGTGCACGAAACCCCAAAGCTGATCCTCGTCGCCGATGCGCCTCCACCTCCGGCCGTATTCCTCCACCCGAAAGATGTAGGGCTCCCAGTTTCCGCGGCGGTGGTCGTCGAACACCACATAGGCCGTGCCCCTCTCATGCTTCGAGGCCTCGATATGGGGAATCCACGTCCCGTCGGGGACGCCCCCGGCCCGTCGCCCTATCTCCTCCCAATCCCCACCACCGGACCGGGTGATGTGAACCAGACCGTCGTCCGATCCCACCCAGATCACTTCTGCTTCCACCGGGCTCGGAGCGATGGTCAGGATCGTAGTATGATCTTCGGCCCCGGTGGCGTCCCTGGTCAGCCCACCGCTCTCGTCCTGCCGCTGCTTCTCCCCATCGTTGGTGGTGAGGTCTCCGCTGATGATTTGCCAGCTCTCACCCCGGTTTGTCGATTTGTGGACGAATTGGCTTCCGTAGTACAGGGTGCCGATCTCCAAGGGATCCAGGGCGATGGCGGCGTTCCAGTTGAATCGGAGCTCCACCCCGTCAGGGGCCCATGGGCGAATCCCCTTTCGCTCCCCCGTTCGCAGGTCGAAACGAACCAGGCCCCCACCTTGGGACATGGAGTACCCAAGGTTCGGGTCGGTGGGGTCCATGAGGGTTCCGAAGCCGTCGCCGAAGCCTACCTCAGACCAGTGGTAGTTCCGGATTCCACCATTCTCCCAGAGGTCCGACGGCCCCCGCCAGGATCCGTTGTCCTGCATACCTCCGTAGACATTGTAGGGAATCTCGGAGTCCACGCTGACGTGATAGAACTGGCCCACCGGCAGGTTGTCCACCAGCCGCCAATGATCGCCACGGTCCCGGCTGATGAAGACTCCCCCATCGGTCCCCACGTACATCTGGCGGGAATTGGCCGGACTGATCCAGAGAGCATGGAAGTCGGAGTGCACATCCCCACTGATGTCCTCGAAACTCCTGCCCCCGTCCTCCGACCGCATGACTCGGCTGTGGAGGTTGAAGAGGCGTAGCTCATTCTGTGGATCGACGAAGATGTCCGTGTAGTAGAAGGGCCTCGAGGCAACCCCATCCTCATCGTTGACGGTTTGCCAGGATGCGCCCCCGTCTTTGGAGCGAAGCAGGGCGCTACGCTCGGCTTCGACGAGGGCATAGACCACGTCAGGATCGTTCCTGGCCACGGCCAGGCCAATGCGCCCCAGATCCCCTGACGGCAGCCCATGGTCTGAATCGAGACGAGTCCAGCTGTCACCGCCGTCGTGGGTCACGAAGAGACCGCTTCCGGGCCCTCCCGATTCGAAAAACCACGGATACCGTCGAAACTCCCACATGCCGGCCAGCAGCTTGTTGGGATTGGACGGGTCCATGACCAGGTCACTGACGCCGGTGCGCTCGTTCACGAAGAGGACTTGCTCCCAGGTGGCGCCACCGTCCGTGGTCCGGTAGACGCCCCGCTGTCGTCCATCGCTCCATGCTGGGCCCATGACCCCGGCATAGGCCACATCGGGATCGGTCGGGTGGAGGACGATTCGATGGATCCGCTCCGACCTCTCCAAACCCAGCATCGACCAGCTTCGGCCCCCGTCCATGCTCTTGTAAATGCCAGCTCCGACCCCCGCACTGTTCCTGGGATTCCCCTCCCCTGTCCCGACCCAGACGATATCCGGATTTGATTGGAGCACCGCCACCGCACCGATTCCCAGAACCTGTTCTTGGTCGAACAGGGGTTTCCAGGTCTGACCGCCATTCTCCGACTTCCACAGACCACCCGTGGCAGCCCCCACGTAGATCACATTGGGATCCGACTCCACAGCGTCGATGGCAGCGATACGGCCGCTCATTCCTGCGGGGCCGATACTCCTGGCCTTCAGAACACTCAGGAGGGCCGAATCTGTCTCCTGGCCTCCCAGGACCGGTGGCTGGAATGAGGCGGAAAAGAACATCAAGCCCAGGAAGAGAAGGGGAATCTGTCCTGGAATGGTGCGGAGACGGGACATGTCGGCGTTCCTCATTGCTGATCGTGAAGGTGAAGGTGAATGATGGCGGCCCGGCCCAGTTCGGGCCAAGTCTATCCTTCCGAAACGATTCCAGCCATATTCGCCCGCGTCCATATTTGCCGTCCATCCCCGGACGGCTCCGGGTTTACCCGGGAAAAAAGGAGTGATTCCATCCTGGCTCCACTCATGTCTACCTCGGGGGATCCGCTGGGCTCCCAGGCCGGCAAGGCGCCTGGAGGGAAAAGGTGATCGGCTCCCTTCTCCTTTCCGCAGCTCTCCTTGCCGGCGGGCCCGTCTTCGGAGACACCCTGGTCTTCAGCGGTAGAGACCACCATCTGGAGGTTTCGCCGCCGCGGATAGAGGATCCCGAAATTCGGATCGACGGCTTCCTCGAAGAGGATGAGTGGGACCACGCCGCCTCTCTGGTGGGTTTCACCCAGTATGAGCCGATAGAGGGACTTCCCAGCAGCGAGGACACGGAGGTTCGGGTTCTCTATTCTCCGGACGCCATCTACTTCGGTATTCACGCCTTCGACCGTGAGCCGGAGCTTATCCTGGCTCGGCTCGGCGAGAGAGATCGAGCCATTTTCGGAGACGACTGGGTTCGGATCATTCTGGACACATTCAATGACCAGAGACAGGGATACGTTTTTTACGTAAACCCTCTCGGAATTCAGACCGACGGTTTCTGGATCGAGGGAATGAGGCGTGACCGGAGCACGGCGTCCACGGTGTCCATCGACTATAACCCGGACTTCATCTGGGAATCCGACGGCGTAGTCACAGAGGACGGCTGGTCAGCAGAGATCCGCATTCCGTACGTCTCTTTGAGGTTCCCTCCGGTGCCAAGTCAGAGTTGGGGCATCAACGTTTCCAGGGAGGTCAAGCGGAAAGGGTTCAAGCAGTCCTGGGCACCCCTGACCAAAGACGTCTCCAACTCTCTCTCCCAATCCGGCCACCTGGTGGACCTCCAGGGACTCACACCGAAGCGACTGGTGGAAGTCAATCCCGTAACCACGGGCAAGCGCCTGGGCCAATCCACCGGCGGAGGCTTCCAGCGGGAGAGGTTTCAGGGCGAGGCCGGCTTGAACGCCCGCTTCGGGATCACTCGCAACTTGGTCCTGGATGCCACTGTGAATCCGGACTTCTCCCAGGTGGAAGCGGACGACAGCCGGGTCACTGTGAACGAGAGATTCCCACAGTTTTACCCCGAGAAGAGGCCTTTTTTCCTGGACGGGGCCGAGGCCTTCCAGAGCCCTATGGCCCTGGTCTACACGAGACAGATCGTGGATCCGTCGGCAGGGGCTAAGCTGACGGGGAAGATGGGCGGGTTCACCGTAGGATATCTGGGGGCTCTGGACGAAAGTCCTGGGTCCCTCTTCGGCCAATCCGGAGAGGCTCTGTTCAACCTCCTCCGGCTGAGGCGGGATGTGGGGCAGCAATCCTCGGTGGGGATTCTCTTCACCGACAGGACCCTGACCGAGGGGGGTTCTTTCAACCGGGTCCTGGCGGGTGACACGCGAATGGTCCTGGGGCGAAGCCACACCGTGACGGCCCAAGCTGCATCCAGTTGGACCTCTGCCGAAGGTGTCGAGTCGGGGGCCAAGGCCGCCTTCGTTCTCTCCGTGGCCCGAACCGGGCGGGTTTTTTCATGGGATCTGAATGTCCAGGACTATCACCCGGAGTTCCAGGCCCGTAGCGGCTATCTGACCCGGATCGGTGAAGCCCAGGCTATCGGGAACGTCGGCCTGACCCACTATGGTGCCCCGGGGGCTCTGCTGGAACGGGCCTCCCTCACCTTTCGAGCGGAGAGCTACTTCGACCATGAGGAGATGTGGAACGGAGAGGGGCCATACGAAGCCGAGGTGCAGCTGAACCCATCGTTCTCCTTCAAAGGGGACCGTACGGTTTCATTCATCTTCAGAAACGGGTATTTCGAGTTTCGGCCCGAGCACTACGCGGGATATGGCGTGGAGGGTCCAGGGGAAGGTTCCGAGGCTTTCCAGATCCCCGCAGCCCTGAAGAACATGAAGGCTGTTGCCATCATCCCCCGACTTCGGATCAACAACCAGGTGAGCTTGAACGGTCGGGTGTACTACAGGGAGTTACCCATCTATGCCGAGGCCAGCCGTGGCTTGGAGCTCCAGGTGGCCCCTTCCCTTTCCCTGCGCCCCACCGAATCCATCTTTCTCTCCCTCGATCAGACCTTCGCCCGGATCTGGCGCCGAAAGGATGATTCGGTCTTTTCAACGGCTCTGGTGTCCCGCCTCACCTCCCAATACCAGTTCAGCAAGGCCCTCTTCGCTCGAATCCTCGTTCAATATGGTCTGGAGGACAGAGACGCTCTCCTCGACCCCGGCACCGGCAGGCGAATCTTGATCGACGGGGAACCGGCCGAAGCCAGGGACGAAGGCACCGTTCAGGGCCAGTTTCTCCTGCAATACCAACCCTCGCCGGGCACGATCTTCTATGTGGGCTATAGCCGGATCATGGAGGGAGCGTATTCCTACCGCCTTTCAGACAAGGACCCTGTCGCCGACGGAATCTTCCTCAAGCTGAGCTACCTCTTCAGGCTGTAGCTCCTCCCTATCCGCCGAGGCCCACGATCCAATCCCATCTGGCCTCGGCAATCTCCACGGCCGCAGCTCCATCCGAAAAAAGCATGAACCCTTCCATGTAGAGGTCCCGGGTCGCTGCCCTGACCCTTTCCAGATAGAGTTCCTTGTGGGGGTAGAGGGCCTCAATGCTGGGTCGAGGGTCTCCCCGGGAGGCCCGTTCTTCCTCCGTCCGGCTCAGGGGTATGAAGGTTCCCCTGAAGTTGGTCAGCTCATCCTGGGCCCCCTGAAAGCCCCAACGGAGATTCCACGGTGCGTAGGTTGCGACAGGGGCTCGAAGCTCCCAGCCCCTCACCCCGGCCAGCTCGTTCCCCAGGCCGTCCACCTGTGACACCAAGGACGGGAAGGGCGTACCCACCAGCTCGGGGGGCTCCTTGTCGATGATCCCTTCCTCCCACCAACGGCCTCCGTAGTCCACCCGATAGGCCTCGTGAATCACATCCGGTACCGCCACACCGGGTATGTTGGGAAAAGCCAACGCTGATGGCGGAACCAACGAACCGTTCCCGATCCGTGGGAAGGCGCTCGGGGGTGGCTCCCTCGTTCCCTCCACCCACTCCACCAACCGGAGACCGAGGGCTCGGAGGGGAAAGGAGAGATCCACGGGATTTCCCCTGAGGACGGGGATGGGGTTGTCGGCCAGTCGGTCGGCCTCGTCCAGGGGGTCGGCCCAACCGGACTCCTGGGCGCTGGCCAGGTGGTAGATTCTCTCGTTCTCCAAAGGTTCGATGTCGTGGCTGCCGTCCACCGAGGTGTGGATCAGCGATCCCGCCCGTCCCCAATATTCGTAGCCGGTGTTGGTGTAGAATATCAGTGGCAGATCCCTGGGCCGTTGGCCGGCAAAGAGCCCCTCCTCCCTGCCGGAGACCGGGTCTCGCTGAACCCGGGCCGTGAAGGGAAAAAGGTCCGTCGGATAGAAAAAGTCAGAAAACCGATGGGCGCCTCTGGAAGCTTGGCCGAATCGGTGGTTGAAGCTCCCCCTCCCTGCGCCGGCGGCATGAATCAACATCCCGTCGAAGACCTTTCGTCCCCCCTCGTCGGTGTTGAGCCCCTGGTAGAGGTAGTGCCGGAGGAACCGGCCGGTTTGGGAGACGCCAAAGGCCACGCCGAGATTCACTGGGAAGAGGCTGTCGAGCTCGTATTTCGCATAGGAGAGGATGTCTCGGACGGCCGCCAACCCCAGCCCCAACACTCTGGGGTCCTGGGCCCGATAGACCAACTCGTAGATTCTGCCAGGCTGAAACCCGCCCTCCAGGGCGATGCGGGTGAACTGCCGTTCGAAATCCGGGTCCCCGGTCTCCCCCTCGGGAGGAAGGAACCACCATCGTTCCCTCGG
>JASFVN010000498.1:0-3167 GCA_050049805.1 Gemmatimonadota bacterium | reverse complement strand
ACACCTGTCCTATGCTCCCCGTGAAATCGCGTTGGACATGGAGCCCGGCATCGCCTACGAGCTTGCCGTTCCCATGGAGCCGGAACCGCTGGAGATTCCCGGCATCGAGGTCACTGCTACCGCCAGAGCCATCGCGAGACGGCTCGAGCCGGTGTATGCCCGGATGGACCGGGCCGTCCATGCCCACTTTCGCACGGAAGAAGATTTTGCCTCCCGAGGCATGCCCCCGGTGGGCGCCATGATTCGGGGACTCCCGAGCATCAGAGTCCGGAGCGCGGGCATCAACTGGCTGGTGGAAATGCGTGGCGCCGTGACCCTGGATGGCCAGCCGTGTGTACCCGCCGTCTATTTGGACGGTGTGCGCGTCAGTGCTTCCGATGACAGGGCCGGCCTCTCGGAGTTCATGGCCATGCCCACCTTCGACGTGGCCATCATCGAAGTCTACCCGGGGGCGTCCTCTCTACCTCCCGAGTTCAACGATCCCGGCACCATGTGCGCAATCGGGATCTGGACCAAACGGGGCGGATCGGATTGAAGGCTTAAGCGGCAGTCTCCCGGGAGCTGGCTCAACCGCCCCCACCCGACATGATGTGGGGAATTCCTCTCTCGGCCAGGATCCTATTCAAATCGGCCAACTCGGTGGACCGGATTTCAGCCATTCGGTCCAGGTGTTCCCGAAGCGATCCCTGCAAACGGGCATGAACCTCCAGCTGCTGGGTAGTGGGCGGAAAGTCGGAGCCGCCGATATACCCTGCCAATGAGGTGAGCTTCGCGAAGAGCTGCCTGGGCCACCTCAACGCGTCCTGACCGGCACTACCTCCCGACAGCCGGAGGTCGGTGAGCCCCATCTCCAGGTCCATGAGGGCTCGGTCCAGAGCCTCCCCTGACGCCAGCACCTCGTCCTCTCCCTCCTCCCCCCTCATGAGCTCCTGGAGGGTCACGATCTGGGCCCGGATCCACTCCGCTTCGTTGATGAGACCCACGACCTGATTGGTTTCCTCCCGAAGCTGCAGGATCACCTCGAACTGCCTCCGGATGTCCGCTTCGCTCCCCGCCGAGGAAGGATCTTTCAAGACGGTGAGGGAGGAGGAAAATTGCTGGTCACCCGCCGAAAGACGGACCGTGTACAGCCCGGGAGGAGCGAGGGGGGAAATCCTGCCACCGTCGCCAGCCGGCCTCCACCCGTCTTCCCCAAGGGGCACGTGACTGTGCTCGAGGACCCTCGTTCTCATTCGTGGAGAGTCGGAGGACTCGTAGCGGAGATTCCAGTGGATCCGGTGCAGTCCGGGTTGAGACGGCGCCCCTCGTAGCGTGTAGATCACCTCCCCCGCCTGGTCCAGAACCTCGAGGCTCACCGGTCCCTCGATACCCTCCCCGAGATAATAGTGAATGGACGCTCCGTAGTCCGGGTTCTGCCCGGCCCCGGGATCCTCCGGCTGGCTCACCCGGCCCTCTTTGTTCCTGAACCGGTATGCCGGACGCGGCTCGAAGAGGTGGGCGGAGGAAGTCAGGACCTCCGGCGTGAGCTGCTGGAGGGGGGTGATGTCGTCGAGGATCCAGAATCCCCTGCCGTAGGTGGACACCACCAGATCGTTGAAGTGCTCCTGGATGGTGAGCCAATGCACCGGAGCGTGGGGAAGATTGGTCTGAAGCGGTACCCAGTCCCCACCGTCGTTGAAGGAGGCGAAAAGGGCGTTCTCGGTGCCCAGGTAGAGAAGGCCCGGGCGCACCGGATCCTCCCGAATCACATGAACGTAGCTGAAGACGCTCCTGGGGATTCCCCCACTGATCAGGGTCCAGCTCTCCCCATAGTCGGAGGTCTTGTAGGCGTAGGGATCGGTGTTGTTCACCTGGTGGAAGTCCACCGAGATGTAGGCTGTTCCGGCATCGTACCGGGACGGCTCGATGTTGCTCACGGTGCCCAGGGGCGGGAGGCCGAGGATGTTCTCGGTGACGTCGGTCCAGCTCCCGCCCCCGTCCCGGGTGACGTGGACCAGGCCGTCGTTGGATCCCGCCCAGATCACGCCCTCCTCCAGAGGAGACTCGGCGATGGCGAAGAGAACGGCGGCGTAGGTGGGGCTGGCGTCGTCTGGGGTAAGCCCGCCCGTCTTCTGTTGAAGGCTCTTGTCGTTGGTGGTGAGATCCGGGCTGATGACGGAATAGCTGTGGCCGCCGTCGGTGGTCATGTGCACGTGCTGGCTCCCCACATAGACCCGGTTGTGATCGTGGGGGGAGATTGCCACAGGGAAAGTCCACTGGAAGCGGTATTTCAGATCTGCGGCGGGCCACCCTTCCGGGTTGTCCGGCCAGACGCTGACGTTTCTGGCATGCCCGGTCTTCAGGTCGTAGCGATCCAGGATTCCCTCGTAGCACCCGGACCAGACGATGTTGTTGTCCACGGGGTCGGGGATGGCGAACCCCGACTCGCACCCGCCCACGGAGTGCCATTCCCCGATGGAGATGCTGCCTCCCGAGAGGCTGTTGCTGGGGCCCCGGTGAGAGGCTCCGTCCTGCCGGTTTCCATAGACGAAGTAGGGGATCTGGTTGTCGGTGTAGACGTGATACATCTGGGCGATGGGCATCCGGGGGCGAAGCCAGCTTTGCCCTCGGGTGGTGGAGATATGAACGCCCCCGTCATTTCCCACGATCATCCGATCCGGCTGTAGCGGATCGATCCACATGTCGTGATTGTCCCCACCGGCGCTCCCCCGCTCCACGGTCAGCCCCCCGTCGTAGGACGTGGTGTGGGCCGTGGCCAGAAAGTGGACCTCGTTCAGGTCGTCGGGCGCCACCACCACCCGGGAGTAGTAATGAGGCCGCTGAACCAGGGTGTGATCGGCGTTCACCATCCTCCAGGAATCTCCTCCGTCGTCGGAGCGCCAGAGGACCCCCTGATGGTCATCCAGGGGAGCGAAGTCCCGGTTGGAGTTGGTCTCGATGAGAGCGTAGATCCGATCCGAGTCGTCGGGGGTCATGGCCAGGACCACCTTCCCGACGGGCGGCCGAGGTAGACCATTTCCCTCCAACCGTTCCCAGGTATCTCCCCCGTCCTTGGAGCGGAAGAGTCCGCTACCCGGCCCCCCGCTCTGCCGCCCCCAGGTCCAGATCACCATCTCCCACATCCCGGCAAAGAGGATATTGGGATTGTTGGGATCCATCACCACGTC
>JASFVN010000497.1:0-3169 GCA_050049805.1 Gemmatimonadota bacterium | reverse complement strand
CTGAAGACCTCGCACACTTGCCTGAGGTCAACCCATTTCAGGTGATGTTTCCGGAGATCGTCAATCGCATGGTAGAGGTTGAAACCGTCGATGAAAGCGACTACGCGCATGACGGTACCATCAGAAAAAAAGAACCCGTGGACCCAAAGGCCCACGGGCAACCGCAAGGACGTACCCTGCGGGATGAACTCTTTTGAATGCTAACAAGCCCTCGTCCGAAAGGCAACAGTGCTATAACTCTTGCCATATCAAACACTTGGATAGGTTTTGTTGATCCCGGACGGGACGAAAACGGTGCCCAAAAACCGACATAACTCCGACGTTGGTAAAGCCGGTCGAACTCGGTCGATGTTTCGTTGGGTAACGAGGCAATCCCGGAACCTCGTGGGCTTCTACTCTTCCCTGTGGATTTTGCGGATCGGTACGGGCCACTCCATGACGGAAAGGGCCAAACTCCGAGCAGAGGGACGTAAGGAGGATTGAAGGCCGGAGCGGGCCCTCTTCCCGTAGGATCCGAGGACAGCCCAACCCGTGCACAGCCCGGCTGGCAATGCTTCACGGAGGATTCGAGGACGGCCCGGATCCGTATTCGACTCCCAGACCCCGGCAAGAAAGCTGGAGGGAAGCCGACGGCGCTCCACGCGATTCCACAGAATCCGAGTGGAAGACAATGCCAGTAGGGCAGAACCCGAGTGGGAGCCGACGCCGTGTCACCGACCGGGAAATCGGACTGATCCTCAGAAGGGCCGTAGAGCTGGACAAGGGGTCTCCCTCAAAGGCCGTTTCCAGCGCCCGGGGCCTGACTTTGGCAGAGCTCCAGGAGATCGCCAAGGAAGCCGGGATCGACCCCGGGATGGTTGGGAGAGCCGTCGCGGAGATGGAGAACAAGGGCAGCTTGGAGCCCCGGAGCATCGGGGGGCCGTCCCCGGTGAAGAGAGAGGTCAGGACCGTACCGGGAAAACTGCCTCCGGAGAAGGTGGGGGGAGCTAATGAGGGTGGTGGACCAGGAAGTGGAGGCCCAGGGGACCGTGGTGGAGGCCCTCGGTGGAGTGCGGTGGACCAGCAACACCCGGTTCCTGAGTACCCAGGTATCCGTGGAACCGTCCAGGGATGACACCCTCCTTCGTGTGGAGGAGCGTTACAGTGAGACCGTCCGGGGGCCCCTTTACGGGATCCCGGTGAGTTCCCGGAGGACCGGGCCATTGCTCCTCCGGTAGGCCATTCACTCCACCCGCGGTAGCGCTGAAAGGCCCGGCTTGAACCGGGCGGTACAGAACGTGCTCCCTCTGATTGGTACTCCCACCGCGGTGGGACCAGATATCTAATTGCTATGTATAACGTGATACGTTATATTCTGCCATGATCCGATCCTTCAAGGACCAGGGAACTGAAGACGTTTTCCTTGCCCAAAGCTCCAAGGCAGCCAGGAAAGCTTGTCCCCTGAAACTCTGGAGGGTGGCCCGAAGGAAGCTCGACCAACTGAACCAAGCGGAGGTGCTATCCGACCTCAAAGCACCGCCGAGGAATCAGTTGGAGAAACTCCGGGAGGACCGAAAAGGCCAGCACAGCATTCGGATCAACGACCAGTTTCGGGTTTGTTTTCGCTGGACAGAGCGGGGCCCCGAGGATGTTGAAATCGTGGATTACCACTAGGACGTGAGGAGGGACTCAATGACAAGGCTGCCCACGAATAGGCCCCCGACTCATCCCGGCGAGATGCTCTTGGAGGAGTTTCTCGTTCCGCTGGAGATGACGCAGACGGAGTTGGCCGAGCGCATTGGCGTTTCCTATCCCCGGATCAACGAGATTGTGAACGGGAAGCGGGGGATCACGCCAGATACGGCACTCCGACTCTCCCAGTTGTTTGGGACGACTCCGGAGTTCTGGTTGAACGGCCAGCGGAACTGGGACCTTTGGCATGCGATGCGTTCGCCCCAGGCGAAGGAGATCAAGCGGATAAGGCGGATCGCGGTTTAGCCCCTTACCCTGCCCTTTCCCTGAGCTTTCTCGCCGTAGGAGTCCCGACTCCTTTTACCCTGCCCGCGGGGCATGTTCTGTAACGAAGTTTTCCCGACAGAGTCCCCGTCGACCGCCGACATCCGAGATCAGCCAAAGAGCCTGGACAGATCTCAGAGGGCTGTCCTCGGCAACATAGTCCAAGATCTCTTCGAGGTCTTCCAGGGCAGCCGGCGTGAACTGAACGGTGAAAGTGTTTTCTGGTTCGGTCACTCCCGCTTCGCCTTCTTCCTGGCCTTCAACTTCGTCCGAACCTCTTCCATGGGGATCAACTCTCCGCGGTTGGCCTGGTCGAGACCCACGGCCACCTCAGCCCGAAGCTCGGAAAGCCGAGCCTCGAGGAGCCGGTCCTGCTCCCGCAGCAGGCGCAAAGCTTGGCGGCCCACCTCCTTCGTTATCCCGATATCGTTTGAACTTCTGCTCTTCGACGTGGATTTTGCGGATCGGAACGGGCCACTCCATGACGGAATGGGCCAAACTCCGAGCAGAGGGACTGAAGGAGGAGTGAAGACCGGAGCGGGGTGTTTTCCCGTAGAATCCGAGGACGGTCGCTGAGGAGGTCACCGCCGGATGGGGCTTCTCTCCACGGAAGATTCGAGGACGGCCCGGAACCGTATTCGACCTCCGGAAATTGGCAAGAAAGCAGGAAATGAGCAGACGCCGTGTCACGCGATTCCGCAGAATCGAGTGGGAGCAGATGCCCCGACGGCGTTCCACACGATTCCACAGAATCCGAGTGGAAGACAATGCCAGTAGGGCAGAACCCGAGTGGGAGCAGACGCCGTTTCACGCGATTCCGCAGGGTCCCGAGGGAATGAGAGCGCGTGCAGGCCTTTCCCTATGGAATGACCTCTCCCCGCACCAGATCCTCGAAGCTTTCCCTCTCCCGGATCAGAAGAACCTCATCCCCATCCACCATCACCTCCGCCGGCCGCGGGCGAGAGTTGTAGTTCGACGCCATCGAGAACCCATAGGCCCCCACATGACCCACCGCCAACAACTCCCCCGCCCTGGGAAGCGGCATGCTACGATCCCGGCCCAGGAAGTCCCCCGTCTCACACACCGGCCCCACCACGTCCACCACCTCCACCTTCCGGTCTTTCTGAGAAACCACCGCCTCGATAGGATGGAAACTCCCATAATGGCTCGGCCG
>JASFVN010000496.1:0-3178 GCA_050049805.1 Gemmatimonadota bacterium | reverse complement strand
GCATCACCCACTCGGCGGATGAGGGTCTATTGGGTGGCTGGGCGGAGAAGATCTACCTGAAGCCAGGTGTGAAGATTTTTCGAATTCCCCAGGGTGTGACGGCGGATCAGGTCATTGGCGGTGGGTGCGGCTTGTTCACCGGATTCGCGGCAGTAGACAGGAGTCAACTCCAGTTGGGGGACTCCGTTCTGGTCCAGGGAGCCGGACCCGTCGGTCTTTCAGCGGCGGCCTTCGCCGGCTTGGGAGGGGCCTCCGCCGTGTTCATGATCGGAGACCCCGCGAGCCGGCTGGAGCTGGGCCGGAGCTTCGGTGTGGACGAGACCTTCGAGCTCTCCGGCACCACACAGGAGGAGCGGAAGGACCGGGTGATGTCCCTCACGGGAGGACGGGGAGTGGATGTGGTCATCGAGGCGGCCGGGCATCCCAGCGCCATTCCGGAGGGGTTGGATCTGATGCGGGACGGCGGGAAATACGTCATCGTCGGGCACTATTCCGATGTAGGAACGGCAGAGGTGAACCCACATCTGGATATCAACCGGAAGCACGCGGAAGTGCTGGGCCAGTGGGGTACGGGATTCCACCACCTGACCCGGGCCTTGACCCTATTGGCCCGTCACAGTGAGGCTCTTCCTCTTCAGAACATCGTTGGGAAGCGATATTCGCTGGAGGAGGCAAACGAGGCGCTTTCCGACGTGGAAGCCCTTCGGGTGACCAAGGCTCTGATCACGCCTTGAGGCGAAGGATCCAATCGGGTCTACCGTTGGAAAAGCCTCGGCGCCAGGCACCCGACGTTTCTCAGCCCACAACCATCCTGAGTCTGGAGACCAGAAGGTCGATGGCCACCTGGTTCCGGCCCCCCTCCGGAATGATGATGTCGGCAAAGGCTCGGCTCCCCCCTACGAAGGCCAGATGCATGGGCCGAACCGTCTGCTGGTACTGATCCACCACCGACTCCAACGAGCGTCCACGGTCCCGGATGTCCCGTCTGAGCCGGCGAATGAAACGGATGTCGGCGTCGGTATCCACGAACACCTTGATGTCCAGAAGATCCCTGAGGCGTGGATCCGCCAGGACCAGGATCCCGTCCACGATGATGACCGCCGTGGCCTCGACGCGTCGCACCTCCTGCTTTCGGGTGTGGGTCGCGAAGTCATAAACAGGGACCTCTACGGCCTCGCCAGCCCGAAGCTGCGTGAGATGCTCCACCAACAGGCTCGTCTCCAGGGCATCGGGGTGGTCAAAGTTCACCTCCGCCCTTTCCTCGAAAGGAAGGTGGACCAGATCCTTGTAGTAGGAGTCGTGATGGATCACCGTGACCCGGGCTGGATGAAGGCTTCGAAGGATCTCTTCGACCACGGTGGTCTTTCCGGAGCCGCTTCCGCCGGCGACGCCGAGGATGATCCGGTCGTTCATTCGGTCTCCTGCAAGGATTTCTCGGGGGCGACCGGAACCACGTATACCCTCCGGGCAAGAGGCAGGGGAAGGTCCAAGGTCCTGGGTTTGGCCTCATCGATCTCCAGCCGGAGCGCGGCAGGCTCCCGCAACCGACTCCTGACCAGCAGGCGGGTGCCTGGCAAGAGACCTGCGGCTTCCACAGCCTGCAGCCCCTGGCTGTCGTCGTCACGAACCGCCCTGACCAGAGCGGCTTCCCCGACCTGCAGGTCGGCAAGGGTGAAGGATTCCGTCGCCTCCACTTCTCCTGAAGCCGTAGGTATGGGTGCTCCATGAGGATCATAGCTCGGCTCCCCGAGGGCGGCAGCCATCCGCTCGATCAGCTCATCTGAAGCGGCATGTTCCAGGCGCTCGGCTTCCTCGTGCACGTCCTCCCAGGGGTAGTCGAGGTGGGCAGCGAGGTAGCTTTCCAGAATCCGGTGACGGCGCAGGACCCGAAGGGCTTCCCGAACCCCTTGTTCAGTCAGGCGTACGCCCCGGTAGGGCACATGCTCGAGATACCCGGACTCCGCCAAACGCTTCACCATTCCGGTTACGGATGCGGGCTGCACCTCCAGGGCTTCGGCGATGGCCGAGGTCGAAGCCGCCTCTCCAGAGTCTCCAATGGAGTAGATGGCTTTCAGGTAATCCTCGACGGAACGGGAGAGGCCGGAGGTCTCGTCAGCCATTGCTTTGGCTCTCCATGGCTCGCGCTACCCCGGGTGCACCCACCCGGGGATTCCGGGGTAATTGAATACAAGATGATTCCACTGCCCCTTTTCGGCAAAACCTGCCAGGAACGACAATGATCTACCAGGAAGTCACCGCAGGTATCGTCGTCCGAGTCAGGCCTGCATTCTCCCTGGTCGATTCCTCTCCGGAAGAGGGGCGTTTTGTCTTCACCTACCATGTGGAGATGGAGAATCAGGGAGACCAGGCAGCCCAGCTACTATTCCGTCATTGGAAGATTCACGACTCGACGGGGGAGGACTCTGAGGTCAATGGCGAGGGAGTGGTGGGTCAGCAACCCCTCTTGACCCCTGGTGGGACCCACGAATACAAGAGCTTCTGCATCCTCGAGTCTCCCGCCGGGTACATGGAAGGCCACTACACTTTCGAGCGGGACGATGGCTCCCGGTTCGATGCCCGGGTCCCCCGCTTCTCTCTCGCAGCCTACCTGCCTGGACCCGAGGAGCGAGCGACGCATTAGAAGCTGGTCGCGGCTCGCCCTTTTGATCAAGGGTCCCCAGGGCCGCCACCCTGTCTCCCTGACGGGCTGCCAGGATCATGGGAGTACTCGTTGGAAAACCGGCGTCGATGGGCTAAAATTATATGTTTTCGCCCTTTGGTCCATTCGGCGAAAGAAGGAGGTTAAGTGAACGATTCAGTGGCAGTGGATGCCAAACGGATTCTCCTCCGGTACGGTGCTCCCATCGGGGTCCTTGACAAGGTCTCTGAGGATGACCGGATCCGATTCGCCCGCCTCATCGCCCGGACGGCGCTCCCGGAAAGGGAGATCCGTCTTCGTGAGCTTCTTCAGGAGGCAGGGTATGTCGAAAAGGCGGAGAAAGGGTAGGAGCCGAAGTCTCCTTCTTTGGCAGAACAGCCTGGGCCCGACGCAAGTCGGGCCCTTTTGTTCTGCCCTGGCCCCCCTGGCCTCTCGGGGCCCAAATTCATCTTTATGGACAAGTACCTCGGCACGGAGGTCTGAATGCGTAAGGCCATTGCGCGGAGCTCAAGAGCCGTC
>JASFVN010000495.1:0-3184 GCA_050049805.1 Gemmatimonadota bacterium | reverse complement strand
CGAACTTCGGATCAATTTCCAGGGCTTCCTGGAAGTATTTCAAACCCTTGAAAAGGCCTTCGCCTCTCTTGTCCCAGAAGTGCCGCCCCTTCAGGTAGAGGGTGTAGGCCTCGAAGTTGCGGGTCGGTGTCGTCTCGATTCGCTCTTTTTCCGAGGATGTAAGGGTCGCTCTGAGCCCGGCAGCCACCTCCTTGGCGACGTCCGTCTGGATGGCAAAAACATCCAACAACTCCCGATTGTACTGGTCAGCCCATAGGTGTTCGTCGGTACGGGCATCGACAAGTTGGGCGCTGATTCGAACGCGGCCTTCCACACGCTGTACCTCCCCCTCCACGATGCTGCTAACACCCAGGTCCCGGCCGATCTCACGCAGTCGCTTCTCCGTGCCCCGATAGCCCATGATCGACGTGCGGGAGATGACCCTCAGGTCGGCGATCTTGGCCAGATGGTTGATGATGTCGAAGGTGACGCCGTCGCTGAAGTACTCGTTTTCCGGGTCGGCGCTGAGGTTGGCGAAGGGAAGAACCGCCACCGAGGGTCGGGTGTCGCCGGGCGGGGTCATGGTAAGGGAAGGAGCCTCCTCCTCCGAAGCCGCTTCGGAAGAAGAGGACTCCTCCGGCCTGACCTCGTAGGCCCAGGCCAGGACCAGGGCGACGGGGAGGCCGATGGCGATGACCACAATCACGAGCGGCGCGGCCCAGGAGGGAAAGCCGAAGGCCCCGAAAAGGTCCGGGATGGCAATCGAAATGGCCACGCCGACGGCGGCGTACACCGCTGCGACGTTGTACACCTTCCGCCGCTTCAACTCGGCCAGGAACTGCAAGAATCTGGACGCCACCTGAATGGCTCCTATGAGAGGGGACTGCCCGGTCCAGCACCGGTAGCCACCACTGAACACAATGTGATGTGGTTGAGGGATGGGCAAGGATTGGGCTGGCCCGGTGCAGACCTGGTCTCACCACTCCGACATTCCCTCCACCTGGCCTCCGCATTCCCTACCATCAGATCTCCGGCATTCCCGGTGAAGCCAAGCCAAGAGAGTTGACAGTGTGTACTAAGTAGTATACAGTACACACATGGTGACCTTTGGACGCTTCGTTAGAGACTGTAGGGAGGCCCTGAGGAAGGAGGACCCCCGGTATTCCGTCCGGCGGGTGGCCCAGCGTATGGGAATCCAGCCTTCGTACCTCAGCAAGGTCGAGCGAGATGAGGTCCCCCCGCCGTCAGAGGAGACGACAAAGAAGCTCGCTCAAGAGCTGGGCGTGGACTCTGACGTGCTCCTCGCGATGGCTGGAAGAGTGTCATCCGACCTCCAGGACGTGATCCGGAAGCGGCCTGCGCTCTTTGCAGAGCTGATCCGGGGTTTGAAGGAGATGCCCGATCACGCTGTCCTGCGAATCGTACGCGAGGTGCGTGACGGTGAGTGGTAGCTGGGAGGAATGCACTCAGGCTTAGAAGGAGAGTCGAGAAAATGATTGAACTCAAACACGACCAGCTGGTCATTAGCTTCCCGGAGGTGCATCCGGATGCGACGCTGTCGGTGGACATCCAGCGGACCCTCAGGATTCCGGATGATGGCCGCGATTATCCCCTTCCCCCGGGTTTGGGTGCATTCCCCCTTCGGCACGTTGATGATTTTGCCGAACGCCTCCCCGAGCTATGGAAGAAGCACGGGGGCGTGATGCTTCCGATGTATCAGTCCGAAGCCCTCTGGGTGAATCTCAACGGTAGCTATCCCTTCGCTGTGAAGGTTGCTACGGGGAAGATCAATGCGATCACTGGAGAAGAGTGGACCGACGGCCTGCATCGCGATCCTCAGGATTACCTGGTGGTACCCGATCAGCCGTGGCTGGACGGGTACTGCGTAGAAAAAGGAACCATCCGTCAGTTCGTTGCGATGCCTCTGGGGCGGGGTTACACGGCCGAGGAGCAGATTACGGGCGAAGCGGAGCACGGGGGCCTACAGGTGGTGGCTTACCCGATGAAGGCTGAGGCCTATCGGAAGCTTCACCGGCGGCGTGACGACGTGATGTATGACATGGCCATGGAAGCTCTTCCCTGTGCCGCGGCACCCGATATGGGACTCGCACCGGGCGGTCGAATGAAGCAGGAGATCTATGACGACCCACATCCATTCGACGTTTGGGACCTACGGTCAAACACCCGGTGCTACGTACACATCGCCAATTCTTTGGCTTGGAGGGCAATCACGGGCGAGGATCCCCCGACAACCCCGCTGACTTCACGGGAATATGACGAGGCAGGGATGCCTTGGTTTGAGTATTACGGAGGAGACCGGGAGGCACTCGAGGGAGCCGAGAAGCTGGCGGGGCTAAAGACCGTGAAGGAGATTGGGCAAGAGAAAGGGGAACATCCGCTCCCGGAGAACGAGTCAGTGGGGGCTCCGGTGGTGATCAGCCTGAATGACAAGGGAGGCCATCGCACCGTGCGTGAGGGGGAATTCTAGGCGGCAGGACGGGATTTACACGGGAAGCCGTCAGAATACGGATCGTCTCACCCCTCGGTACGCTTCCACTCCTCGACAAAGGCCACGTTTTCCTCGCAAGCTTCCGTGGGGCATTGTGTCGAAATGGCTATGCGAAAGCGTTTCAGCTGAAACGCTTTTTGAAAATGCCTGGGGTTGCCGGCTCCCGGCTTCCCTCATCTGGCCCGCATCCTCACCCTGGCCAGCCCCACGACCAGCCCCTCGCACCCGATCCCCAGAACCTCATCTCGGCCTTCCCCCACTCCGTCCCGAGTGGTTGCCCGGGTATGGGCCGCTGGATTCCGGATGCCGGTGATCCGCCGCAGACAGTGGGGTAGCTCCCCCAGGAGCCAGGCGTGATCGTGGGGGAATGCCATCCGTACGGCCTTCTGCACCACCGGCTTCTTCTCCAGCATCACCAGCAGGGTGCCCAGGGGCTGGGGCGGAATCCGGATCCCCAGGTCCAGCGTCCCCCCGTCCAGGAGAACCTGCCGTTCCGATTGGGGTTTTCCGGACAGGGACTTCCGTATGCCCGTCAACAGAAGGGCGTTCAGCTCCGACTCCACCGCCTTCCCGTATTCGATGGCCGGCCCCGAGAAGTCGAAGGCCGGGTCGCTTCGCCGGGCCCGGAACACGGCTTCCGCCGACGCCAGGAAGGTGCGGGTGGCGGGCTCAAGAACGCTCCACACGTCGGGCCCC
>JASFVN010000148.1:0-10111 GCA_050049805.1 Gemmatimonadota bacterium | reverse complement strand
CCGCGGCGGCTGTGGTGATCCTTCTTGTGACTGTCGAAGTGGCGCCGGAGCTCGTTGATCCGGGTCGTGAGGAGGGCAATCTGAACGGGAGCGCTCCCCCGATCCTCTTCGTGCAGTTGGTACTTCTTGATGATTTCTTCGCGGTCGATCGACATCTGGTTCGAGCCTCCGCAGGAGTCTACGCTGCAGGGGAAGCCCCTCCAAGCATTGTTTTCGTAAACGTTTCAGCCTGTAAAGCTATTAGAAACAGGGACTGTGCTCAACCCCGGTTTCGGTCGTAGGCCAGGGCGGCCCTGGCGGCCTCCACATCGTATTTCAGCTGTTCCACCAAGGCCGATGCCGAGTCGAAGGGCCGGACTTCCCGGAGGTGGCGGATAAACTCGACCCGGATTTCCTCTCCATAGAGGTCTCCGTCGAAGTCCAGGAGGTGCAGCTCGATGCTCGGCCGAGAGCCCGTGAAGGTGGGCCGCGGTCCGATGTGAATGGCACCGTCGAACACGCCCCGCTTCAGGCATCCGCGAACGGCATAGACCCCGGCTGGAGGGATGAGCTTTCCGTTGACGG
The DNA here is from genome assembly GCA_050049805.1 of Gemmatimonadota bacterium. GTDB lineage: Bacteria > Gemmatimonadota > Gemmatimonadetes > Longimicrobiales > Gaopeijiaceae > JABDNZ01. The sequence goes on along the minus strand of JASFVN010000148.1, from coordinate 9,547 downwards.
GCACGAAGAGGTTGGCCGTGGGAAACCCCAGCCGCCGGCCCCGGCCGTCCCCTCGGATCACCAGCCCGCGAACGCAGTAGGGTCGGCCCAATCCCTCCCGGGCCTCCTCCACGTTCCCTTTCAGGAGGGCCGCCCGGATCCGGCTGGAGGACACCGGGGTGTCTCCGGACCAGATGGGGGAGACCACGTCCACATCGATCCCCAGTTCCTCGCCGATCTCTCTCAGGGTTTCCACTCCGCCGGATCGCCCCTTTCCGAACCCGTGGTCGTAGCCGATGACAAGCTCCTCCACTCTCAAGCGGCCCCGTAGGATCTCCTCTACGAAGCGCCGGGGGGAGTAGGCGGCAAGGACGTGATTGAACGAGAGGAAAACGGCGTAGTCGAGCCCCGTCTCAGCCAGGATCTCCTTCTTTTCTACCGGGGTGGTGAGCAGAAGGGGAGCCTCGTCCGGCCGGACGATCTTGAGGGGGTGGGGGTGGAAGGTCACCAACACGCTCCTACGGTGGGATTCCCGTGCCCGGCGACCGATCTCCTGCAGGACGGCCCAGTGCCCCCGATGCACTCCATCGAAGGTTCCCACCGTGATAACCGTTCCCTTCCCGTCGGAGGGCAAGCCGACGGGAAGGTTCGGATCGATGGCATAGTCGACCATGGTCAGCTCCCTGCTCCGAAGACCTTCTGTGGCCGCAGTTGATCCCCCTGCCTGGTCGCCACGGCCACCAGCTCCCCTTTGAGAAGAACCCGAACGGGCCCCTCTGCAGGGGCGACCTCGGACGGGAGGGGCAGAAACTGCCCATGCCGGATTCGGGCGGCCTCTTCCGGGCCTACCTCGAAGATCGGGAAATGGCCCAGCACGGCTCCAGGTGGCGTCAGCTCCTTCCAGATCGCCTCAGGTTCCGCCAAAGCGTCTAAAGGCAGGGCCGATGAGACAGAATGGGGCCCGATGGAGGTCCTTCGTAGCGCCGAGAGATGCCCGCCCACCCCAAGGGCCCGGCCCAGGTCCCGGGCCAAGGCTCGGATGTACGTCCCGGAAGAACAGTTCACCAGCAAGCGAACCTTCGGAAAGTCCACCTCCTGAAGCTCGAGGCGGTGGACGGTCACGGAGACCGGTTCCAGCTCCACCTCTTCACCCCGTCTCACCCGCCGGTGGGCTGCCTCGCCCCGAATCTTCTTGGCCGAATATTGTGGAGGTCGTTGAGAGATGGAGCCGCGAAAAGCCGTCAGGGCCTCTTCCATCGTTTCCCGCCGCAGGTCCTTCCACGCTGAGGTTTCTCTCTTCACGTCCCCCTCGGGATCGTGAGTGTCGGTCTCGATTCCCAATCGGATGGTGGCCTCGTACTCCTTGTCCAACCCCAGAAGGTATTCGGATAGGCGCGTAGCCCCACCGAGGAGAACCAGAAGAAGACCGGAGGCGAAGGGATCAAGGGTCCCGGCATGACCCACCTGCCGTATGCCCGCAGTCTTCCGGATCATCCCCACGATGTCGTGGGAGGTAGGGCCCACCGGCTTGTCCACAAGGAGTAGTCCGGCTCGGCTCATTCGTCCCCATCCTCTGGGAGAACCTCTCTCAGCACCTCCTCGATGCGCTGAGCCGTATCGACGCTGCTGTCATGGACGAAGCGAAGCTCGGGGACCCTGCGTATCCTCAGGACCTGCCCGAGCTCCCTTCTGATGAACGATCCTGCCGCCTCGAGGCCCTTCAGGGTCTCTTCGGCGGAGGCCTCCACCTCGCCGGGGCGGAAGAACACCCTGGCCAGCCAAAGGTCAGGAGTCACCCGAACCTCTGTGACGATCACACGGCCGACCCTGGGATCCCGAACCTTCTGGGAGAGAATGTGGGAAATCTCCCTTTTGAACTGCTCGTTCAGTCGAGCGTTTCGGTGATGGCTCATCGGTTCTCAGCTACCGGAAGGACCGGTCCACGTTGAGGATGACGGTCCGCCCGTCCTGGACGACGAAACGATCCAGGCTGTCCAGAATGGAATCGGCCTGGGCCCGGTCGGAGGCGACCACCGCTGCCGTCAGCTGGGCCCGGGTCCAGGTGTCCTGGTGGTCCGTCTCGGCAACGGAAACACGAAACCGGTGCTGAAGCCGTTCCTTCAACGACTTCACCACCCTCCGCTTCTCTTTGAGCGATCTACACTCGGGAAGGGAGAGGTCCCATGACCCCACGCCGATCACCATGCTGGCCTACTCCAGGAAGGGGCACCCTTCTCCGCAGAGGGGCTACCCTCAGCGCCTTTTGCCTCCACTCGACTCGGCCAGGGTTCGGGCTACCTCCTCCACCTGATAGCACTCGATGACGTCACCGACCTTCACATCGTTGAAGTTGGCGATGCCGATTCCGCACTCGAAACCCTCCCGGACTTCCTTCACGTCGTCCTTGAAACGTTTTAGGGAGGCGAACTCGCCGTCGTAGACCACGATGCCGTCCCGGATGAGGCGGGCTTTGGCCTTCCGCTCGATGAGGCCCTCGGTGACGTAGCAGCCAGCGATGGTCCCCACCTTCTGGATCTTGAAAGTCTCCCGGACATCGGCAGAGCCCACGATCTTCTCCCGGCGCTCGGGGGCCAGCATGCCCTCAAGGGCCGCTCTGACCTGATCGACGGCTTCGTAGATCACGTCGAAGACGTGGATGTCCACTCCGTCCCGCTCGGCGAGGTTTCGGGCGTTGGCGTCGGGACGGACCCGAAAGCCCATGATGACAGCCCCGGCGGGCCCGGCGAGAATGACGTCGGACTCGTTGATGGCGCCCACGGCCCGGTGGATGATCTCCACCTTGACCTCGTCGGTGCTGAGCTGCTCCAGGGAGTCGGAAAGGGCCTGCACCGATCCGTCCACGTCACCCTTGATAATGAGCGGCAGGGTGCTGACCTCGCCGGCAGCCAACAGCTGAGAGAAGTCTCCGAGCTTGAAGCCCCTCTCCTTGATCCGAAGCTGTTTCTCGCGCTCCAGTCGCTGGCGGTTCCCGGCGATCTCGGCAGCCATCTCCGCCGACCTCACGGCGAACGATTCTCCGGCCTGGGGCACACCGGCGGCGCCGAGAACCTGGACCGGGATTCCTGGACCGGCCTCCTCCACCGGATTGCCACGTTCGTCCAGCATGGCCCGGACCCGGCCGTCGTAGAGGCCGCAGATGAAGCTGTCTCCGACCCTCAGTGTGCCGTTCTGGACCAGAACGGTGATGACGGGTCCCTTTCCTACGTCCAAGCGGGATTCGATGACGGCACCGTAGGCGTCCCGATCCGGGTTGGCCTTGAGCTCCAGCATCTCGGCCTGGAGAAGGACTTTCTCCAGGAGGTCGTCGATGCCGATGTTCTGCTTCGCGCTGATCTCGGCGTCCAGGACATCGCCCCCGAACTCCTCCACCGTGATGTCGTGCTGCAGGAGCTCCTGCTTCACCTTGGCCGCGTTGGCCGTGGGGAGGTCGATCTTGTTGACGGCCACCACCATGGGCACGCCGGCGTTTCGGGCGTGGCTGATGGCCTCCACCGTCTGGGGCATGACCGAGTCGTCGGCGGCCACCATGAGGATGACGATGTCCGTGACGTCGGCTCCCCGGGCCCGCATGGCCGTGAAGGCAGCGTGCCCCGGAGTATCCAGGAAGGTCACGGAGCGCCCGTCGGCCAACTGCACATGGTAGGCACCGATGTGCTGCGTGATGCCACCGGCCTCGCCGGCCACCACGTTGGCGCTTCGGATCTGGTCCAGGAGCTTGGTCTTCCCGTGGTCCACGTGACCCATGACCGTGACCACCGGGGGCCGGGGCCTGAGATCCTCCTCGGCATCCTCCTCCATGGGAGTCACATCTTCGGCGGCGTATTCTGTCTCCCTGACAGCGGTGAATCCGAACTCCTCCAGGAGGAGCTCGATCTGGTCGAAATCCAGCCGCTGATTGATGGTGACCATCAATCCCATGTTCTTGAAGGCCGATCCGATGATCTCCGTGGAGGAGATGTCGATGAGCTCTCCCAGCTCGGCTACGGTGAGGAACTCGTTGACCCTGACGGTGGTCCTTTCCCTCTCCTGCTCCTGGCGGACTTCCTCCTCCTGAGCTTCGATTTCCTCCCTGGTCGGGACGGACCCTTTCCCCCGCTTCCGCTTCTTCCCGCCGCCGCCCTTCAGTTCGGCCATCACCCGTTGGATGTTGGACTGGACCGCTTCCTGATCCACCCGCTGGCGCTTCTTGCCCTTCTTGTCTTTCTTGCTCTTTCGCCGTCCGTCCTGGGTGTACCCTTCTGCCTGGATGCGAACCTGCCCGCCGGGGGCGGCTGAGGCCGCCGGAGAGGAGGGCACGGGTTTTCTGATGACCCTGGCGGGCCCTTCGGGACCGGACCGGCGGACCGGCTCCGGTTTGGGAGCCGGCTCCGGGGGCTCGGCTTCTTCTTCATCCTCGATGCCGGGCACCTCAAAGACCTCGGCTTCCAACTCCTGGTCGACCTCCTCGAAGTCGTCGGAGGCTAACCCGTCCTCGGCCTCGTCTTCGAAGACCTCTTCGATATCGTCCTCGACCTCGTCTCCAGTGGCCTCCAACTCCTCGGGAACGTCCTCCTCAACGTCGGCCTCGCCCTCCTCCACCTCGTCGACGGCATCGGTAGACTCCTCGGCCTCGTCGGGGGACATTTCCACTTCGGTCTCTACCCCGGCTTCAGCTTCAGCCTCGATGTCGGATTCGGCCGTGGTGGCCACTGCCTCTTCGGAAGCGCCTTCCTCGGAGTCCCCGGCGGCGTTCTCTTCCTCCACCGGCTCCTCTACCCGCCGCTTGGACCTCCGCCTCCTACGCCGAGGCTTATGGGCGCTCTGTGCGTCCTCGATGGCCGCAGCGAGGGCTTCGGAGATCTCCTTGTGACCGGCCCGTCGTTCCCGCTCGATACGAGCAAGGACCCTGGAGACGTCGGCCTCCGTCACCTTGGCCTTCGCTCCGGCAACGGGAATTCCCAACTCCCGAAGGAGCAGGACCAGCCCGTCCGGGGCCACATTGAGGTCTTGTGCTAGGTCGATAACCTGCATTCGCTTGAACTACCTCCGCTGAGCGAAAACTCCACTCGTCCGATTCAATCTCGCCCCAGCAACTCCTGGAGCTGCTTGACAAAGCTGTGTCCGGTCACCCCTACGCTCGACAGGGGTCCCTCACCCAATGCCGCCCCCAACTTCACCTGTCCTCCAACCCGTACCACCGGGATTCCGGAGGCCTTCGCCAGAGGGACCACCTTCACCAATTGGGTCTCTGAGGCGTCCCCGGCCACCACCACCAACCGAACCTCCCCTTTTCTCAACCCCCGACGAGTCGCATCGACTCCCTTTACGACAGCCCCGGCTCTCCGGGCGATTCCCAGGAGAGCGAGGGCTTCAGCTCGTCGGCTCGTCCCCATCCTCTTCCAGCTCCGGATCGGACTCCACTTCGTCCTCCTCCGAAGCCTCACTCGTACCTTCTACTTCCTCACGATCCTCGTCATCATCCTGAGCTTCCTCGGGCCCCTCTTCCTCTGAAGCCTCGAGGACGGGGGCATCCCCTTCAGGAGGTTCCTCGCTGGCTACCTCCCCCTCCACCACCGTGAGCTCGTCGATGATCTCCAGAAGCCGGTCGGCTTCCGTCTCGGAGAGACCCGGAACCTTCAGAAAATCGTTCTTCTCGAGGTCGATGATGTCAAGAAATGTATGATATCCCGCGGTTTCCAGGGCCGCCAGGGTGTCGTCCGCGAGCCCCAACTCGGTAAGGGGGAAGTCGGCGGTCTCGTAGGCCTCGCCCGGGGGCGGCTCACCGAAGATGGAGAGATCGGCCCCCCTCTCCAGCCACTCCCTTGACCCGTAGAGGTCGATTTGCCAACCGATGAGCTGCGAGGCCAGCCGAACGTTCTGACCGTTCCTTCCAATAGCCAGAGAAAGCTGGTCCTCGTCGACGATGGCAGTGATCACCTGCCGGGAGGAATCGCTGATGACCTTGGCCACCCGGGCCGGAGCCAGGGCTCTCCTGGCGAAGACCTCCGGGTCGGGATGCCAGGGGACGATGTCGATCCGCTCACCCCCGAGCTCGTTTACCACGGCTTGTACCCGCGATCCCTTCAACCCGACGCAGGCTCCTACAGGATCGATGGAGTCGTCCCGGCTGGACACGGCAATCTTGGTTCGACCACCCACTTCCCTTGCAAGCTCCCGGATTTCCACGATTCCTTGGTAGATCTCCGGAACCTCCAGCTTGAAGAGGGATGCCACGAAGAGAGGGTCGCCCCGGGAAAGGATGAGCCTGGGGCCCTTCGGCGTCTCGTCCACCTTCTTCAGGACGGCCCGGATGGGGTCTCCCTGGCGGAAGCGCTCACGAGGGTTCTGCTCTCGCCATGGGATGATGGCCTCGGCATCCTTGGATCGGTTCAGCATGACCACGATCTTGCCCCGCTCGATCTGCTGGACCTCGCCGGAAAGCAGCTCTCCGACCCGATCCGCGAACTCCTCCCGAATCCGCTGGCGCTCGCCCTCTCGCACTCGCTGGACGATGCGCTGCTTGGTGGCCATCACCGCGTTTCGGCCGAACTCGGCGAAGTCCACGGGGATCTCCATGACGTCGCCGACCTCGTAGGTCTCGTCGTCCCAACGGGCTTCTTCGAGGGCGATCTCACTGGATTCGTCCTCCACCTCTTCCACGACACGCTTCAGGACGATGATCTCGATGTCCCCGGAGCCCTCGTCGATGTCGATCTCGGCCTCCACGTTGGGGCCGTAGATCTTCACCAATCCGGCAACGATCCCATCACGAATGAGGTCGTAGACCTCGTCCTGATTCAGGCTTTTCGTCGCGGCAATGTCCCGAAAAGCCGCTACAATCTGGCCAGCGTTGGTCATTCTCGTCCCTTTGATCCTGCCCGGGCGCCGGGGACCCCATGTCCCGGGCGTTCAGCACGTTGCCTCAATCCCACCGGTAGATCAGGTGGGCCTTCTGAATCCGATCCAACGGGATTCGGATCGTCTCTCCGTCGTCGAGGAGGAGGAGCACCGACGCCCCTCCGCTTTCCCCTTCCCCTTGCTCCAGTCCCAGAATCTTGCCCTCGAGGCGATTTCCCCGGCCTCCCGGGAGATCCCGACCCTTCACCAGGGCTGGATTCCCCTTGAACCGCTCCCAATCCCTGGGGCGGGTGAGGGGCCGTTCCACGCCCGGAGAGGACACCTCCAGCACATACCTCTCCGGAACCTCCGGATGGGCGTCCAGCCAGGGCTCCAGCGCCCGGCTGACGTCGGCACACTGGTCGATGCTTACGCCGCCCTCGCCCGGCACCGAGTCCGGCAAGTCCATGCGGATCCGAAGGATCGGCCGCCGGGGGCTCCCGACCCATCCTGCTTCCACCAACTCGAACCCCATCCGCTCCAGGCGGGATTCTACTTCCGCCACGAGATCTGGGAGGGGAATGGCCATGGCTTCCTCTCCTTCCCGGTCCCTCCGGAGCTGACGGGAATAAAAAAGCGGGGGCCGCCATCTCCCCCACACAAAAAGGGCCGCCCCACCGGGGGCGGCTCCGACTTTGAACATAGCGAATCGGCGATAGGGCTTCAAGGTTGAGAGTCGGGACGCCCGGTGTGGTGGGCCCCGGAGCCGGTGCGTTCCCTCGCGGCCCCGCTTTGTACCCCTTTCCGGAAATACGGTGATGCACCGAGAGCGTCGAACCGCGCCGCTGGCAAGGCTCGCGATTGAGGCGTACCCGCTGTGGTACGGCGAATGAGCGCAACGCCGCCAGTGGAGATGGAGCGGCGCTCGACTGCCATCGTATTTCCGGAATGGGGTACTTCGCTACGGGCGGCGGGTCCGTTCGGCCCCTGACCGCCCGACGGCCGCTCCGGGATTCGCCCCGGCTCCGGGGCTCCGTCGCACAGGCTCAGGTCCTGGACGAGCCCGCCATCCCAAGGAAGACCAGGACCGCCCGGTTCATTCGGACCATGTCCTCTTTGTCGAGGCGGCCCACCTGGTATCCTAGTCTCTCTCTGGACACCGTGGTGAGCCTGTCGACCATGAGCCTGCTTTCGGACCGCAACCCGTTATTCTCCGACGGATCGATGAGGATCCTGAAGATGGGTGCGTCGGTGGGATCGGTGGTGAAGGCACAGATGGTGACAGAGGCCGTGGCGTCGAAGCGGTCATCCTGGACAATTACGGCCGGACGGGGTTTGCCTGCATAGTCCCCTCCGCCTGAGACCGTCCAGATTTCCCCTCGCCTCATCCTTCGTTCAATTCAGAGATAGCGTCGATGAAGGCCTGGTCCTCGTAGGCCATGGGGCTCTCCGCAACCGCCAGAGATTGCCGGTGGGCGTGAACCGAGAACTCAGGAGTCCGGACGTCGGGGACCCAGATCTGGATCGGCCGCAATCCCTCCTGCCGCAGTCCTTCCCGGTGCCTTCGGACCTTTTCTTTTGAAGACTTCGGCTTTCCTGATTCGGGCATATCCCCTCTCTGGTGGGTGGTTACATGTAACCTATGCAGGGAGGCGTCGGTGGAAAAGGTTGGAGGCCCGGGAGATGACAAACCAGTCGACTCAAGATCGGAGCCGGGCAGCTGGAGGGCCAGGAGAATCCACCGTTTCTTCGCCCTTCGAGATCCAGTTGATCCGCCCCGACGATCCTTCGATAGGCCATCCGACCCGCCTGCGAAATCGGATCAGAGGCCTGTCCTTGAACCGGGCGTTTCCCAACGAACATCTAGAACGATGAACTCGGATCAAGACCGCCTATCTAACTGGCTCACCCCAAATCCTCGATCGCCGAGACTGATTGCCTGCCAGTCTCGGCCTTCAGGCCACGGTATACTTTGCACCGAAAAGGCGCAGATGGCGTCTCATTGTATCCAGGCCCGGATTGGGCCTGTTCTCGACTGCAGCAGCCGAGGTCTTGGAGATGCCAAGCATCTTCGCAACGTCCATGATGCTCAGGCCTGCCATTTCCCTGAGTCTCTTCACATACTCACCAAAATCCTCCATCTCCGAGAGGTCGTCGGCAGGTCCGAGCCTGGTGATTCCGGACATATCCTCCCCGAGCTCCCGCATTTCATTCATATAGTCAGCGAGGTCGTCGCTCCAGACAAACCATTCGCCTCGATGATGCGTGGACCGAAATCTCTGGTGGACTTCCATTTCAAGGTCATAGCTGCCGTTGAGCAGGAGCACGCATTCAAGCTCATGGGGGCACCCGGTCTGCAAAGCGCTCATCCGTGAATGGATGTTGTTTGCCACTCCGATTTTCACGTACTCCCCCGCTCTCACGAAATAGACCATGGCAAAATGCGTTCGTTAAATGGATGGAAACCGGATATAATCAGCTTTGCTTGCCCTTGGGCGAAAGGATAAGGGCAGCAGCTTCCAACGCGTGCAAGGTTGAGGATATTCGCACCTCCAAAACAGGTATTTCACTGGAGGCTAGTATAGGGGTGGAAGGAAGACTGTTGCATGAAAACATGGGACGGAAACCGTCGGGACCCGGTCATTGTGCAACAAGACATACATCGACCGCTTTCGCAGACTGGTGCACCGGAGCCCGAAAAGGTAAGGCTGACGGCCCCCGGCCCCGGACC
>JASFVN010000494.1:0-3217 GCA_050049805.1 Gemmatimonadota bacterium | reverse complement strand
TGGGGGCCCGGGGTTGGTTTCCCAGGGCCCGCACTTCTACTTCGAACCGTCAGGTTGGGTTCAGTCCCTCCGATACACGGCTGCGTCGATGGCCGCCACGACATGGCCAATCCAACCCAGAAGCCCGAGGGTGAAGATGTGAATGGCTCCGGCCAGCACGAAATAGAAGAACGCCGCAAAGATCCGGCCCTGGACCAACTGTCCGAGTCCAGGGATGAAAAAACTGGCGATGGCCGCAATGACGTTTCCCGTCGATCCTTTTCCAGATGACATCAGGTCTTTCCTCCCATACATAGAATGCCTCCCCCCTCCTTACGGAGAAGGGAAGCATTCTGGTTCAGCACTCTGCTTCAAGGGAGACGGGATCACCTCCACCGCCGTGGTCCCCTCGGCTCAAGCGTTGGCCCTGTGCCAGGCCTCCAGAACCTCCATCTCCCGCTCAGGGGAGAGGCCGGACCTCAATTCCTGCTGTCGCTCCAGGGGCCTGGAAAAGTGATAGTCCAGGGTGTCTCTGGCCGTCACAGCCAGCGGGCGGAAGGTCAGACCTCTCTCCACCTCCGGAGTCAGATCGAAGCGGGCGTACCCCTCTCTTCCGGGCAGAGGCGGCATCCAAACAGGCATTTCGGCGTAAGGACGGATGTCGTGCTCCGCAAGAAACTCGTATGGGACCCAGGTGAACGTAGTCTCAGCGGTAGTAACTGCCCTGATTCCGTAGAGGAGCTCGTCCATGGGCCTGGGGATGGCCGGTCCGACGCAGTTGAAAACGCCGTTGTACTTGTTTTCGGCCACCCTGACCATCCATTCCGTGAGATCACGAACCTCGATGATCTGGACCGGGTCGGAGCCATCGCTGGGGGCCAGGACTTCCCCGCCCCTGTGAATCCGCACAGGCCAGTAGGTGAACCGATCCGTTTGATCGCCGGGCCCGATGATCAGACCGGGCCGGAAAATGGTGGAGGTCTCCGGGAAGACCTCCTGGACCCTTCGCTCACAGAGGGCTTTCTGAAGCCCGTAGGGAAGGTTCTCCGCCCCGGGTTCCACGCCCGCCGTTTCGTACGTGAAGGTGGGGGCCCCGGCGTGCATGGGAATGGCGCTGAGGTCCGAGTATGCCGAACGGGAAGAGACATAGTGGTAGCGGTCCACAGAGTCTCTCAGGAATTCGGTGGACAGCTCTACCCAGTCGATGTTGGAGGCGTTGTTGTCGAAGCAGACGTCCCACCTCCGGCCCCTCAGGGACTCCAGATCGCCGTTCCGATCCCCGATGAGCTTCTCCACCTCGGGGAAGAGATGAGTATTGGACTGGCCCCGATTGAAGAGGGTGACTTCATGACCTCGGTCCAGGGCATACTGGACGGTATGGGGCCCTATGAAGCCGGTCCCTCCAAGCACCAGGATCTTCAGCTTCTGGTCCGGTCCGGCCTGGGGTTCCTGGCATGCCGAAGGGACGAGGCCCAGGCTCAAAGCTCCGCCCACCCCCGCGGACACGCGCAAGAAATCTCTCCGACTGGTACTGAAGGTGTTCATAGGATCCCTTTCCCTTGATTTAGTATCCGACGGCCGCCCCACCCCTGCGATGGTCCGAGGCACCGGCTAGAGTCCCATCCCGTAGGCGCATGATGGCCTGGACGTCCCCAATGTACGGATAAACGTCACCGGAACGAATCCGCTCTTCCATCTCGTGCCCCATGGCCTCCAGGGCGCCCACCACCTCCGGGCTCAAGGATCCAGGCTCGTACTCGATCCTGTCCGGGAGGTGCTGATGGTGAAGCCGGGGAGCGTTCAACCCCTGGCGGACCCCCATCCCGAAGTCCACCACGTTGGAGATCTGCTGGAAGACGTTGGTGATGATTGTCGCTCCTCCGGGGGACCCCACCACCATCAGAAGCTCTCCGTTCGGATCCTCCACGATGGTGGGGGTCATGGCCGAGAGCATGCGTTTGCCCCCTTGGATGGCGTTGGCCTCCCCTTGCACCAACCCATACTGGTTCGGGTGACCGGGGCGCCCGGAGAAGTCGTCCATTTCGTTGTTCAGGATGAAGCCGGCCCCGGTGACCGTAACCTTGCTCCCGAAAAAAGAGTTGATGGTGGTCGTGATGGACACGGCGTTCCCGTAGGCGTCCACCACCGAAAGGTGCGTGGTCTCATCATCGTCGGCGGGACCGAGCCCAGGCCCGACCTCGAGAGAGGGGGTCGCCCGATCCGGACGGATGGTGGCTCTCCGCTCTGCGGCGTAGTCGGCCGAGATCATGGGCTCCAGGGGAATCTCGACAAAGTCCGGATCGGCCAGGTAGGCGTTTCGATCGGCATAGGCCCGCTTCCACGCCTCGGCCAGGAAATGCACGTGCTCCGCCGAGTGGTAGGCCATGGAGCCCAGGTCATAGCCCTCCAGGATCTTGGCCATGGCCGCCAGCGTCGCCCCCCCACTGGAAGTGGGAGGCATGGAGATGATGGTATGACCCCGGTAGGAGAACTCCAGCGGGTCTCGCCAGGCGGCCTCCATGCCCGCCAGGTCGTCGTGCGTGATGATCCCCCCGCCTCGCTCCATCTCGGCCACGATGAGATCAGCCGTAAGGCCAAGGTAGAAGCCGTCCCTGCCCCGGGAGGCGATGCGGCCGAGGGTGGCGGCCAGCTCGGGCTGCACGAAGAGGTCTCCTTCCTCCGGGGCAGTGCCGTCGGGGAGGAAAGTCGACTCCGTGGCCTCGAAAACCCGGAGATCCTCCTCCGCCATGCGGATCTGGCGGGCTTGCCGCTCCCGAAGCACGAACCCCTCCGCCAGCTCCATGGCGGGAGCCACCAACTCGGCCCACAGGATGGATCCGAAGCGCTGATGAGCCTCCCAGAGCCCCGCAACCGTTCCCGGGACACCCACCGCGAGATGGCCCAGGGTCGAGGCGTCGGTGAGTCCGCCGGCTTCATCCAGGTACATGTCCCGGGTGGCGGCCATGGGAGCCCGCTCCCGGTAGTCCAGGCTGGCCACGGTCCCATCGGCCAGCCGAAGTACCATGAAGCCGCCCCCGCCAATGTTTCCGGCTTCGGGATTGACCACCGCCAAGGCAAAGGAGGTGGCCACAGCCGCGTCCACCGCGTTTCCTCCCTGACGGAGGATCTCCGCACCGATTTCGGAGGCATATTCGTCGGTGCTCACCACCATGCCATGCTCCGCCAGCACCGGGCTCTCCTGGGCGGAGTAGGGCCAGCCGTCCGGAAAGGCGATGCC
>JASFVN010000147.1:0-10123 GCA_050049805.1 Gemmatimonadota bacterium | reverse complement strand
TGCCCTTATCAACCCCTGAAGTACAGGTAGGCCATGAGAATCATGACCAGGACCGCAGCGGACCCCAACACGTCTCGCCGACTCCAACTGGCCCGGGATTCGGCCCGGTGCTCGTCGGTGACGGTGGCGAAGGTGAGGCCCGAGATTTTCTCGTAGGAAGGCTCCGAGGTCGCGTAGCTCACACCCACCATGGTGGCGACGGAAGCCAGGAAGATGAACAGGCTGTAGTACTGGAAGAAGGTGTTGTTCACGACCCAAAGGAAGGAGCCCTCAGCGTATCCCGCCTCGAACCCTTCCAATCCCAAGGCCACGGGCGTGTCTACGGCGAGGCGGAAGGCGCCCAGCACGAATCCCATGACGAGGGCCGCCAGAGCCCCCCGGGCGTTCAGCCTCTTCCAGAACACGCCCAGGAAGAAGACCGTGAAGATGGGTGGAGCCAGGTAGCTCTGGACCCCCTGGAGGTATTCGTAGAGGCCCCGGGATCCCTGAATGACCGGAATCCAGCTGAGACCGATGAGGACCATGACCGCCGTAGCGATCCTCCCCACCCAGACCAGGCGCTGTTGGGAGGCGGCGGGCCGGAACTTCTGATAGAGGTCCATGGTGAACAGAGTGGACGAAGCGTTGAAAACTCCGGCCAGCGAGCTCATGAGCGCTGCCAGAAGCCCGGCCACCACCAACCCTCTCACTCCCACCGGGAGAATGCTGGTGACCAGGAGGGGGTAGGCGGCTTGGGAGGTCTCCCTGATGACGTTGCCCTGGGCGTCCACCATGGAATCGAGGCCCGAGTAGTTGCCGGTCTTGGCGAGGGCCAGGGCGATCATGCCGGGGATGATGAAGATGAACACCGGGAGAAGCTTCAGAATCCCGGCGAAGATGCTTCCTCTTCGGGCTTCCGTTTCATTCTTTGCCCCCAGGGCCCTCTGGACGATGTACTGGTCCGTGCACCAGTACCAGAGACCGATGATGGGGGCGCAGAAGAGCATGCCGAGCCAAGGGTAGTTCTGATTGAAATACCAGGCCTGCCTCCCCTGCTCCATGACCGGCGCCCAGGTCCCCTCCACGCCGCTGGGGATCAGGGGTTTCCAGAGGTTGAACAGGTCCGGATCCAGAGCCGCCCTGAACCCTTCCCACCCGCCGAGCTCCCGAAGGCCGAAGATGGTGAGGAGGCCCGATCCCACCACGAGGATCACCGTCTGCAGAGCTTCGGTATAGGCTACCGCTCCCATCCCGCCTGCCACGGTGTAGACCCCGGTCAGGAGGATGACCGTCACCGATCCGATCCAGAAGCTGTTCCATACCGTTCCAGCGATCTCGACCTGGAGGTCCGGGAGGAGTGCGGCGAAAACGATTCCGCCGGCGAAGATCCCCACGGCGATCTTGGTCAGTACGTAACTGACGAGGGAAATGACGGTGAGGACCCACCGGGACCCGGGAGAAAAACGCTTCTCCAGGAATTCCGGCATGGTGTAGACCCGGGACCGGATGAAGAAGGGCACGAACACCCAGGCCAGGATCAGCAGACACCAGGCGTGCAGCTCGTAGTGCGCCATGGCTACCCCGTCGGTAGCTCCGGAGCCGGCGAGCCCTACGAGGTGTTCCGAGCCGATGTTGGATGCGAAGATGGAAGCACCAACGATGAACCATGCCAGGTTCCGGTCGGCCAGGAAGTAGTCGTCGGGAGTGTTCTTCCTCCTCAGGAATACCCATCCGGCCAGGCCGAAAACCACGCCCAGGTATCCGAGGATGATCAACCAATCGAGAGCGGCCATGGATTACCCCTCTGTTGGGAAAAGGCGCAGGCACCAACCTGCCATATTAGGGAGCCGCCATTCCGTCCGCGACCTGGCCGACCTCAAAGGGGCTTGCGGCCCGCTCCGCTGACACCGCCTATTCTCCCTCCATGACCAAATCCGCCTTCTTCCTCAGTGCATCCATCGTCCTCTTTTCTTTCGCCTGCCAGGGGGATCCGCCGGATCTTCCACCGGTGTACCCGGTCCCCTCTCCCGAGCAGGTCCGATACCAGAAGATGGAGCTGGCCGGCTTCATCCACTTCTCCATCAACACCTTCACCGATCGGGAGTGGGGATTCGGTGACGAGGCTCCGGCCCTCTTCGATCCCACCGACCTGGATCCGGGCCAGTGGGCCAGAGTGGCCGCCGAGTTCGGCATGGGCGAACTGATTCTCACGGCCAAGCACCACGACGGCTTTTGCCTCTGGCCTTCGGAGACGACCGATCACGACATCGCCGCCAGCCCGTGGAAGGATGGGGAAGGGGATCTGGTGGCGGAGTTCGCCCATGCTACCCGGCAGGAGGGGTTGGCCGTGGGCCTCTACCTCTCTCCCTGGGACCGGAACCACCCGGGATACGGCGGCCCGGAGTACCTGCAGGCCTACCGGGCCCAGCTCCGGGAGCTACTGACCGGGTACGGTGAGGTGGCGGAGATCTGGGTGGATGGCGCCAACGGTGGCACGGGCTACTACGGCGGTGCCAACGAAGAGCGGCGCATCGACCGGCGCACGTACTACCAGTGGCCCGAGACCATGGGCATGGTGAAGGAGCTCCAGCCCTCTACCCTCATCTTCTCCGACGCCGGCCCGGATATCCGGTGGATCGGAAATGAACGGGGCTTCGCCGGCGAAACGAATTGGTCCACCATCACCATCCGGGACATCGTCATCGGGGAGGCCGACACGGAGTACCTGAACTCAGGCGATCCGGCAGGTGAGGATTGGGTGATCCCCCTGTGCGACACCTCCATCCGGCCCGGGTGGTTCTATCACCAGGATCAGGACGACCGCGTCAAATCCCCTCGGGAGTTGGTGGATCTCTACTACCGCTCGGTGGGCCGGAACTGCGTTCTGCTTCTCAATATCCCCCCGGATCAAAGAGGCCGTTTCCATGAGAACGACGTGGCGGCCCTGAGGGAGACCCGAAGCATACTGGACGAGACCTTCGCCAGGGATCTGACGGCGGGGGCCCGGGTCGAGGCGACCAGCTGGCGCCTGGGCCACCTCAGGTTCGCTCCGGAGAACGTGGTGGACGGTGTGGCCGAGACGTATTGGGCGGCGGAGGACGGGGTGGTAGCGGACCGTACGTTTGCAGAAGGATCAGGCGGGGGCGGTCGAGGGGATGCGGCAGAGCAGGCCGACGCAGGGGTCGCCCTGGAGCTCTTTCTCCCGGAAGTCCAGGAGTTCGACCGAATTCTCCTTCAGGAGCCTATCCGCTTGGGACAGCGCGTGGCCTCCTTCTCGGTGGAAGCCCGCGTCGACGGGGAGTGGAGGGGAGCCGCGGAGGGCACCACCATCGGGTACAAACGCCTCCTCCGGGTCCCCATGGTCCGGGCCGATGCCCTCCGCATCACCATACATGAGGCCCGAGGGACGCCCGCCCTCTCTACTGTCGGCTTGTATAAGGCGTCCTCCCGGGAACCTCGAGTCCAGGGAGGTCTCAGGGGCCAGGGGGACGAACCCCAGACACCTCGAAACGCCCCGTAACCACCTGGGTGGTGGATGCGTCTGCAAGACCAGTGAATCCTGGCTGCTTTCCTCCTACGGTCACCTCGAAAACCCCGGGCTCCACCGCCGGGTTGCCGGAATCGTCTATCAGAGCAAGATCGGCCGGGTCGAGGGTGAACGTCACCTCGACTTCCTCACCGGCTCTCAAAAACACCCTCTCCACCCCCTTCAGGGACCGGATGGGGACGGGCACCGTGGCCTCCACGTCCGTGACGTAGAGCTGGACCACCTCCTCTCCGTCCACGGCCCCGGCATTCCGCACCGTCACGGACACGTTCACGGCCTCGCCGAGGTTCACCGTGGCGGGCAGCGTCAGGTCACCGTAGGTGAAGGTCGTGTAGCTCAAGCCGTGGCCGAAGGGGAAGAGGGGGTCGCCCTGGAAGTATCGATAGGTCCGGCCCTCCATGTCGTAGTCGTCGAAGGGCGGTAGCTGGTCCACCGAGCGGTAGAAGGTCACCGGGAGCCGGCCGGCGGGGCTGTAGTCGCCGAAGAGGACGTCGGCGATGGCCGTGCCTGCGGACTGACCCGGGTACCACGCCTCCAGGATGGCGGGCACATGCTCCGCCGCCCATGGAATGGCCAGGGCGCTACCGTTCAGGAGGACCAGGACCACGGGCTTCCCGGTGTTCACCATCGTCTCCAGAAGCTCCCGTTGCACGGCCGGGAGGCCGATGTCCACCCGGTCTCCGCCGGCAAAGCCCGGTACCTCCACCCGCATCTCCTCCCCTTCCAGGCGGGGTGAGAGTCCCAACACGACGATGACCGCGTCCGACTCCTCCGCGACCCGGACGGCCTCACCCCTCAGGTCCTGTTCCGGAGGGGCCCACACCAATTGGACGGCACCGAACTCCCGGCGGGGGCGATATTCTACCCGGATATCCTGGGCTACCCCGGCCCGAAGCTCGAAGGTGGTCCACCGGGTGTTGATCTCGTGCTCGCTGGAGAACTCGGCCACCAGGGAGTCGTTCAGGAACACCTGAAACCGTCCCAGACCTTTTCCTCCGATGGCGTACTCGCCAGTCCCGGGGGGCAGCAGGGTGCCGGTCCAGCGAACGCTGAAGTCTCCGGGGATCAGCTCCGGGAGGGGCGTGTTCCCCCACCACTGAAAGTCCACTTCACCGTCGGTCCTGACGGCCACGGGCGTCCCCTCCAGGTCGGGGTTGTCGAAGTACTCCGCCCTCAGGCCCCGCTCCTGCATGTCGCCTTCGGATCCCGTCGCGTCACGCCCTCCGGCCGGTGTCAGGGCCGACGCGGGCACGGTTTCCAGGGCGGGAAGGCCCTCGGCCCAGACACTTCCCGTGGCGCTCACGACTCGGGTCCGGGACGAGACGGCGGCCCGGATCCCCTGCAACGGCGTCACGGGACTGGAGGGGAATCCGTTGTAGTTCCCCAGCAGGACTTCCACGTCGTTGGCGTTGGGCCCGATGACGGCGATGGTTTCGAGCTCTTTGGAGAGAGGAAGCAGGTCCCCCTCGTTCTTGAGGAGAACCATGGATTCCCGGGTGGCTTCCAGGGCCAGGGCACGGTGCGTCTCCGAGTCGTTCGCCGAGTAGGGAATGTTGGCGTACGGCACCCGATCGGGTGGATCGAACATTCCCAGGCGGAAGCGGGCCCTCAAAAGGCGGCGGACTGACACGTCCAACTGCTCCTCCGTGAGGAGCCCCTCCTGGACCGCCTCCACCAGACGGCCGAAACTGACACCACAGTTGAGATCGGTACCGGTTGCCATGGCCCTGGCAGCTGCTTGGGTGGCGGTCTCCACCACCCGGTGGGTGTTGTAGAAGTCCGTTACGGCCCAGCAGTCCGAGACCACGTAGCCACCAAAGCCCCACTCGTCTCGGAGAATGTCCTGGAGGAGCAGGGTACTGCCGCAGGCGGGATCTCCGTAGACGCGGTTGTAGGCGCACATCACCGATTCGGCGCCGCCGTCGACGACGGACATGCGGAAAGCCGGGAGGTAGGTCTCCCGCAGGTCCCGCTGGCTCACTACCGCGTCGAAGGTGTGCCGGTCCGGCTCAGGCCCACTGTGGACGGCGTAGTGCTTGGGCGTGGCGATGGTCTTCAGGTAGGTGGGGTGGTCTCCCTGCATGCCCCTCACGAATTCCACGGCCAGGCGGCCCGTGAGGAATGGATCCTCCCCGAAAGTCTCCATGCCCCGGCCCCAACGGGGATCCCGGAAGATGTTGATGTTTGGCGACCAGAAGGTGAGGCCCTCGTAGATGCCTCGACGGCCCTGGCGGACAGCCTCGTGGTGTTTGGCCCGGGCCTCGTCGGAGATGGCCGTGGCCACCCGGAACATGAGGCCGGGGTCCCAGGTCGCCGCCAGCCCGACAGCTTGGGGAAAGACCGTGGCGATTCCCGCTCGGGCCACCCCGTGCAGAGCCTCGTTCCACCAGTTGTATTCCGGGATGCCCAGGCGCTCGATGGCCGAGGCCGTGTAGAGCGTCTGAGAGACTTTTTCTTCCAGGGTCATCCGGCCCAGGAGATCCTCCACCCTGGTCTCCAATGGGAGGTCCGGATTCAGGAAAGGCAGCGGACTCCCGGGGCCGGCCTCCGGATCAGCGGTTCGGGCGGCCGGGGCCGCCGCCGGTCGGTCGGTCGGCACTGGTGGCGGTGAAGGGCGTTTCGGCGCCGGGGCGCACTGGATGCAGGGTAGGGACAGGCTCAGGATTGCCACACCTCGCAGCACCGCTTTTCTCTTGCCCCGTATGGTTCCGGGGGAGTTGGCTTTCCTCTTTAGCGTGGGATCTCGGCCAGCACGAAATTTTTCCATTGCCTGTTCCCCCTGGGCGGCGGGTTCTTACAGATTGCTGGAATGGAGACAGGATACTGCTTCGGCAGAGGATCTCGCCATCGAGCCCGCCTTTTCCCGGGGACCGGGCGGGTTCCATCGGGCCGAACCTGTGCCAAATTCATACCGAGACCGCATAAGAAGTCACGCCCAATCCGGAGAGGCGAGGGAGATGGAATCGTACAAAGGGACCATAGGAATTCTGACGGGGGGCGGGGACGTTCCAGGCCTCAATCCCGCCATTCGGGCTATCACCATCCGGGCCATTCGAGAGGGATTCCGAGTGATCGGGATTCGCCGAGGGTGGGCCGGGCTGGTAGACCTGGTCCCGGACAAGGATGCTGACAACTCCAGCAACTTTCAGACTCTATCGGAGGACCTGGTCAATCGAGCTGGCCGGACTGGAGGCACATTCCTCCACTCGTCTCGAACTCGACCCAGTCATCTTCCACTGGGGGATGTCCCACCCCATCTCGCGGAAGCTCACGCACAGGAGGTCAACGATCTCACGCCGGAGGTTCTGAAGAACCTAGAGTTCCTTGGGATCGACTATCTCATCCCCATCGGCGGCGACGACACCCTCAGCTACGCCCAGCGGCTCCATCAGGAGGGAATGGAGGTCGTGGGGATTCCCAAGACCATGGACAACGACGTGCCGGGCACCGACTACTGCATCGGCTTCAGCACCTGTGTGACCCGGACCATCGAGCTGGCCCATCGGCTGCGAACCAGTGCCGGGTCCCACGAACGTTTCCTGGTTCTGGAGGTCTTCGGCCGTTATGCCGGGTACACGGCCATTCTCCCCACCATGGCCGGCGCTGCGGATCGATGCGTGATTCCCGAGTCCCCCTTCCAGATGGAGCACCTGGCGGAGCTTCTCACGGCGGATCGGAGCAAACATCCGAGCCGGTACTCGGTGGTGCTGGTGTCCGAGGGCGCCAAGCCCCTCGGACAGGCCGAGATGGTCTTCGAGGGCCGGGAACGGGACCAGTACGGACACCGGAAGTTGGGCGGAATAGGGGATCTGGTTTCGGCCGGCTTGAAGGAGCTATCCCCAAGATTCAACCAGGGTAGGCGGATCAACGTGGTGAACCAGCGCCTGGGATATCTGGTGCGCTCCGGTGATCCCGACGCCATGGACTCCATCGTTCCCATGGCCTTCGGGAACCTGGCCCTCGATCTGATTCTGGACGGGACCTCCGGGCGCCTGGTGAGCCTCCGAAACGGTGTCTACGATTCGGTGCCCATCGAGGTGGTGACGGGGCGAAAGAAGGTGGTGGATATCCACAAGTTCTACAATGCAGACCGTCTCCGCCCCCGCTACACGACCTTCGAGCGGAAGCCCCTCTTCATCATGACCAGCGACGTGTAAGGACGACACAAAGCAGAGGTGAGCATCATGCGACGGTATCCACATTTCTTGGCCCTCCTGATTCTGATGGGCGGCGCCCTTCTCCTGAGCTTCTCTCAGCTGGCCGCCCAGCAGAGGGACATGACCATCCTGGACCTCATCGCCATCCCGTCGGTGTCCAGCCCCCAGGTATCCCCTGACGGGACCCGGATCGTTTACGTGAAATCGGAGGCGGATTGGGAGGAGAACCGAACCATCTCCCACCTCTTTATGGTGAACGCCGATGGCACCGGCACGATCCAGCTCACCTACGGGAAGGAAGGCCAGAGCAGTCCCGCTTGGTCGCCGGACGGGCGATGGATCGCCTTCACCGCACGTCGGGAAGAACAGGAGGCGACCCAGGTTCACCTCCTGCCCGTGGGCGGCGGCGAGGCAAAACCCCTGACCAACCACGAGACCTCCGTCTCCAGCGTGTCGTGGTCCCCAGACGGAGCGTCCCTCTACTTCCTGGCGTCGGATCCCGAGACGGAGGAGGATAAGAAGAAGGAGGAGCTGGGAGACGACGTCTACGCCTTCGACGAGGACTATAAGCAAGTCCACCTGTGGAAGGTGGATGTGGCGACGGGGGAAGAGAGCCACGTTACCGAAGGCGATTTTTCCCTGGGGCAGTATTCGGTGTCCAGTGACGGAACCCGGATTGCCCACATGCGGGCGCCCTCGCCCCTCTACGGCGATGTCCAGTGGGCGGAGGTCTGGCTCATGAACGCCGACGGCACCGAGCCCATCCAGCTTACGTCCGATACGGTTCCTCAGGCCCAACCCCAGCTGTCCCCGAACGGGGACTGGGTCCTCTTCACCGCAGATGCCAACGAAGAATTCGACTTTTACTACAACGACAAGATCTTCCTGATCCCCGCCGCTGGGGGTGAGGCAAGAGTTCTCCTGCCGGACTTCGGCGGCGCCATCGACCAGGCTGCCTGGTCGGCGGACGGGAATTCCATCTATTTCCGGGCCAATATCGGAATCCGAGAGGAGCTCTTCCGAGTCGACCTGGAGAGCCGGGACCTCACCCGACTCACGGAGGGTGACCACGCCGTCGGTGGAACCAGCTACGATCCGACCAACGGTCTGGCGGCCTTCACCATCCAGAACAGCCGAAGTCCTGGCGATGTCTGGATCATGGACCTGCACGCCGGGAGTCCGCCCCGACAAGTTACCCACATCCACGACCATCTTCCCCAGACTTTCCGACTCCCCCGGCAGGAAGCTATCCGGTGGAGGGGTGAGGACGGGGTGGACGTGGAGGGACTTCTCTTCTGGCCCCTGAATTACCAGGAGGGGCAGCGGTATCCCCTCATCGTTCAGACCCACGGTGGCCCGGCGTCCTCCGACAAATTCCAGTTCGGCGGCTCGTCGGACTACATCCAGATCCTCACGGCCAAGGGTTATTTCGTGCTCCTGCCCAACTACCGGGGAAGCACCGGCTACGGGGACGCTTTCCTAAGGGACATGGTGGGGCACTACTTCAACCAGGCTCACAAGGACGTCATGGCAGGGGTGGATTACCTCATCGACCGGGGCTTGGTGGACGGCGATCGCATGGGGAAGATGGGGTGGAGCGCCGGCGGCCACATGACCAACAAGATCATTACCTATACCGATCGCTTCAAAGCCGCCTCATCCGGGGCCGGAGCCTCGAACTGGATTTCCATGTACGCTCAGAGCGATGTCCGGGTGTACCGAACGCCCTGGTTCGGCGGGAATCCCTGGGAAGAGGACGCCCCTATCGAGCAGTACTGGGAGGATTCTCCTCTCAAGCAAGTGTCCGGCGTCACCACTCCGACCCTCTTCCTGGTGGGGGAGCAGGATTACCGGGTCCCCATGCCCCAATCGGTGGAGATGTACAGGGCCCTGAAGGCCCTGGGCGTGCCGACCCACCTCTACGTGGCGCCACGGCAACCCCACGGCTGGCGGGAGCTCTATCACCGTCTCTACAAGGCGAACGTGGAGATGGATTGGTGGGAGCGGTGGATCATGGATCGGGAGTACGTCTGGGAAGAGCCGCCGGAGATGGGAGGGTGATGTTGCGGTAGGCCGAAGAAGGTGGTCCTGCTAAGAAAAGCTTGTGCATAAGCTTCTGACATAGGAAGTTGAATGATTCGGCGGCCCTTGGATCAGGGGTTTGCCTCCTCTTACGGAATCACAAGACCAGCAGTATGCTCCCGCCGGGGGAAGATCTGGCCGGCGGGCTGCGCTGACGTGCGCCGGCGCCGGGGCTCCGCCCGGTTGCCGCTCTTCGAGCCCGTATGACAGGAGGAACCCATGAGATCCAAGCCCCCCCTCGTCCCCGCCGCGTTGTTTCTATTCGCCCTGGCCGTCGTCCCCGCCCGAGCCCAGGCTCAGAACCTGGCAGAGATGTGGCAGATCACTCCGAAGGCTGGCATGGAAGTAGGCTTTCAGG
>JASFVN010000492.1:0-3229 GCA_050049805.1 Gemmatimonadota bacterium | reverse complement strand
CGTCTTCTGATCCAGCCGCTACAGCTCTTTCATCAATCCAGGCCTGAGGAAGAGGAGCTTCCCGGCCACCGCCGACGATTCCAACCCGTACCGACCCGCCACGGCCTCCCGGTAGGCGTCGATCTGCGGCCGGTAAAAGGCCACCTTCCCGGACACGGCCTCCGGATCCGACGCTTCCAGGACGTCCGTCTTGAAATCCAGGACCTCGGCGCCCGCGACGCGGCCATCCTCCTCCCAGACCACCAGCCGATCGATGTAGCCCTGGAGGATTCCATCCGGAATCCGGTGGAGGAAAGGAAGCTCTCGCTCCACCCGGGCCCCGGCGGGGTACGCACTCCGGCTCAGGGCCGCCCGGACGGCCGGAGCTTCCATCCACTCCCTGAAGTCGGCTATCCACTCCCTGATACGCTCGGGAGAGAGCCCGGGTCCCTCTCTCCGGGCGAGCTTCTCCAGGTCGGCCAGGTCCGGGAGCCCGTCCTCCATCCATCCCACCGCCTCACACCAGGCGTGGACCACCGAGCCCCTCAGGCGGGCATCGCCCTTCAGATCCAAGCGGAGGTGGGCGGCAAGGTCGAGAGTCTCTCCACCTTCCATGGCCGACGGGCTCCGCCGGGCCAGATTCCTGATTCTGGCTCCTTCGGCTGGCTTGAGGGGGACGGGCCCCGCCATACCGGCGGCAGGAGGGGGTTCGGCGGCCGCCCCGATGACGCCGTCGAAATCCCCCGGCTTCAGCTCTTCGAACCAACGGGAATCGCCATGATGGTAGAGGGTCTTCCCGATCTCGTCTGCGGGCTCCCCCGGCGACAGAGCCGCCCTCAGAATCCGGGCCAGGCTCTTGGAACTCCCTTCACCCCTCTCCCCATCTGCGGGAACCAGCATATGGAGAGCGAAGCGAGCCCGGGTCATGGCCACATAGAGAGCGCTGAACTCGTCCCGGAGGCGGGCGGCCCGGTTCTGCTCGTGGGCCCGCTGGAGATGGGGAAGGAGGGTCCGGACGGTCTTGTTGGTGGCAGGATGAACCTGCACCACACGGCCCGTGGTTTCGTCTCGCAGGGGCACGACGGGGTCCCGCCCACCGGCTTGTTCCAGGGATTGGTAGAGGTGGGGGAGGACCACCACGTCGAACTCCAAGCCCTTTGATTGGTGCACCGTCATGACCCGGATCGGAGCCCCGGACGGATCCTCCACACCCTGCTTCTCCACCAGCCGGACGAAGTCCCCGGGCCGGAGGGTCCGATCGGCGTCGTATCCGAATCCCAGTTCCACCAATTGGAGGAGCCGGGCCCGCTCCAGGGTATCGCAGGAGGAATCCAGGGCCTTGGCCCAACGATCCAGGGTGACGCCGTATCCGTCCCTAAGGAGCTGGCCCCTGATTCTCCGAGCCAGGCGGTTCGCTTCGGCCCCCGCCTGGTGGTCCGTGTACTCCACCAGCTCCCCCACCGGGGTGTGGGCCACGTGGTAGCGGGCAAGGCGGTTCCCCGGATGGTCGGCCAGGCGCAGGAGGGCCAGGATAGCGTTGACCGGGGCGGCGTCGGTGAGGGGTGTACCGCCCTCCCCGCTGGCCGGGATTCCCAGTTGGCGGAGGGCCGCGATGATGTAGGACACCACCTTGTTGGTGCGGACCAGGACACCGATGCTGGCCCTGGGCTCCCGGGCGTGAAGATCCCGGATGAACTCGGCTGCATGATCCAGGACGGCCGGTTGGACTCCGCCGGTACCGCCGACGCCTGGCGCCACCTGGAGTTCGGCGTACCCCGGCCGGTTCACATGGGCGGCTTCCTGCTGATAGAAGTCCTGGACCCACGCTTCGGCGACCTGGGAACCGCCTTCCATCTCGCCGATGACGCCGTTGGCATCCAGGTCGGCGAAGACCTCCCGGACCGCGTCGAGAAGGAACGGGCTGGACCGCCACGACAGATTCAGTTTCTCGTCTTTCAGGCCGTGCAGACCCTTGACGTGCCCCACCAGGTTGGGCCTGGCGCCCCGCCATCCGTAGATGGACTGCTTCGGATCGGCCACCACTACGGCTGCCCGGTCTGCTTCTCCTCCTGCAAGGAGCTCGTCGACGATGGGGTTCAACACTTCCCACTGGGCCTGGGAGGTGTCCTGAAACTCGTCCAGGAGAACGTGTTGGACCCTGGCGTCCAGGCGGAAGTAGAGGGAGTCGATGTTCTCTTCGATCCGGCCGGAGCGGAGGAGGTGGGTGATGTCCCCGAACCGGTAGTCCCCCCTCCCTTTCTGGGCCTCCTCGAAGGCCTCCCTGTACCATCCGGCCAGCCGCTCCAGGGCCTGGCCCTGTCCCCTGATCTCCCCGGCCAGCTCCAACTGTGCGAGCGCCACCGATTCATCGAGGAGGGCGGCAAGGTCAGTTGCCGGGACGTGGCTTCTGAACTTCACGGCCTCGGCCGGAATGAGGGCGCCGGTGTCCACCAGCTTCTTCCCGATACCGATGCGGAAGAACTCCTGCCAATCCCGGATCTGGACGGCCTCGGCCAGGCGGAGAAGCTCCCTCTCCCAGTAGCTGTTGGGGGCCCACTCCTCGTTTCCGGTTTCGCCGGCTGCCCGGAGAATACCGCCGATCTCCTCACACCGCCGGCTCACCTCTCGAGAGGTGGGGTTCTTCCTCCCCTTTCCTTCCGGGAGGGGAAACACCCAGGCATCGTCGACGTGGTCCGCCACTCCCCTGAGAGTCTCCAGGAGCTGCTCCACCTGTTCCAGGAGGTGGCGGTGCACGCCCCGGCGCACCTCCCCCTTGGACATGCCCCGGACCAGCTCCGCCATGACGGCCGAGTCGCCTCGGGCCAGAACCGCCTCCAGGGCCTCGGACCTGATCCGGTCTTCTTCCGGCCCCTCCACCATGCGCCAGGTCGGGGAGATGCCCAGCTCCCGGGCGAAGGTCTTGGCCACCTGGACGAAGAAGGAATCCAGCGTACCGATGTTGGCCCGATGAAGGGAGAACAGGAGATCGGCCAGGAGGCGTCCGCAGTGGTCCCGGGTCAGGAAGTCCGGGGGTCGATCATCCTTCGTCCCGAACCATGCGTCGGAGGCCAGGGTTTCCGCCCTTTCTTCGTCCAGGGCCGCCTCGGCCAGGCGCTGAAGAACCCGCTCCAGAATCTCCGACGCAGCCTTCCTCGTGAAGGTGGACGCCCAGACGGCTTCCGGTTTCGCACCCAGAGCCAGCAGCCCGATGAGGCGGGAAGAGAGGTGATAGGTCTTCCCGGAGCCGGCG
>JASFVN010000006.1:0-45108 GCA_050049805.1 Gemmatimonadota bacterium | reverse complement strand
GCTACCCCTGGCCCGGGAAGTAGGGGCTACTGGAGAAATCAGGATCCGGGACCTTCCGGGCCTTTTGGCCCGCCTCCAGGAGGCGGGCATCTACCCAATCGCCCGGATCGTGGTGGCAAAGGACCCCATCTTGACCGAGGGGAGACCGGAGTTGGCTATCCAGGATTCGGCCGGAGGGGTGTGGCTGGACCAGGACAGCGTGCGTTGGCTTAACTTCCACGACCGAAGGGTCTGGGAGTACCATGTGGCCCTTGCCAGGGAGGTGGTCGGCCTGGGGTTCCCGGAGGTCCAGTGGGACTACGTACGCTTTCCCGACGCTCCTGAAGCCTATCTGGGAAGATCCGTCTTTCCTGGAGCAGACGGTCGTACCAGGGTGGATGCCATCAGGGGGTTTCTTGGATACTCCAGAGATGTTCTCTCCGAGGAGGGCGCCGTTGTCACCGCCGACGTCTTCGGTGTCACCACCTCCTATCGCCGGGACGTGGGTATCGGCCAGCTATGGGAGTCCATGACGGACCAGGTGGACGTCCTTTTGCCCATGGTCTATCCCTCGCACTACTGGCCCGGAAGCTTCGGGTTCGAGAAGCCCAACGCTTATCCGTATGAAATCGTGAGGCGGGCCCTTCGGGATGCCCTGCGACGCTCAGCCGAGGTGGAAGGGGCCGGGGCGACCCGGCCATGGCTTCAGGACTTCTCTCTTGGGGATCCTCCCTACGACGCCCCGGAGGTCCGAGCACAGATCCAGGCCACCTACGACGCTGGAATCCAGGAGTGGATCCTCTGGAATCCCGGCAGCCGGTATACGGAATCCGCTCTGATTCCCCGTGGTGGGCTCCCGTCATGGATCGATCCGGTGATGCGGGTTGGAGGAAAGGTGGTACCCATCTCAGAAAGGTGGGAAGTGCTGGGCGAACCCGCTCCAGAGGGGGAATCCACTCCCGAGGATACCATGGCGCTGCCTGGGTTGGTGGAACCGAGCGTCGGGGGACCACCGGGAGCCGGAACCCCACCAGCCGTCCTCCTTCCGGACACCGGAGGCGTTGGCCGGCACGGTGGTTGATCGTTCAGGCAGGCGCCCGCAGCAGTTCGGCTTCTGGGCGGCTCGGCTTCTGGGCGGCCCGGCTGGTTCTTCGTCAGGACGAGGGTGCCGGAGTGGCGGCCGGCCCCATTCCCACCGAAGGGGCGAACTGCAGCTCGTGCAAGCGGGCGTAGATTCCGCCCTCCTCCAGCAACTCCTGATGCGATCCGACCTCCCGAAGCTCCCCGTGGTGGAATACCAGGATCCGGTCGACGCCCTGAACCGTGGATAGCCGGTGGGCGATGACGAGTGACGTTCTCCCCCGCATCACTTCGTTGGTGGCTTCTTCGATTTGAGCCTCGATCTCCGAGTCCACTGAGCTCGTGGCCTCGTCCAGAATCAGGATGTTGGGATCGAAGGCAAGGGCGCGGGCGAAAGAGAGCAGCTGCCGCTCGCCTACCGAAAGTGATGACCCGCGCTCACCCAGTGGCTGCTGAAACCCCCTCGGGAGGACCCTCACGATCCTGTCGGCTCCCACTCGACCCGCGGCCCTCTGGACCTGGGTGTCTCCGATCTCTTTCGATCCGAGGCGGATGTTATAGGCCACGTCTTGGCTGAAGAGGAATACGTCCTGAAGCACCAACCCGATCCTGCTTCTCAACTCTTCCAGGCCCACTGTGTCGATGGGCACACCGTCCAGAAGTATCCTTCCCTTCTGGGGCTCATAAAATCGCATGAGGAGGTTGATCAAGGTGGTCTTTCCGGCGCCGGTGTGTCCCACGATGGCGATTTTCTCGGCTGGCGCGACTCTGAAGCTGATTCCTCTCAAGACCCAGTTCGGCTCTCCCTCCTCGGTGTCGTCGTAGGCGAACCAAACATCTCTGAACTCGATTTCCCCCCGGGTCGGGGTGGGTAGAGGCACGGGGTCCGCCGGGTCCACGATTTCGATCTCGTGGTCCAGGAGTTTGAAGATCCGCTCCGAGGAGGCCATGGCCCCTTGGAGGAGGTTGTACTTCTCCGAGAGGTCCTGGATGGGACGGAAGAAGCGTCTCGCGTATTGGAGAAACGCCGTGACGACACCCACCGTAACGGTGCCTTCCAGAATCCCGCTTCCACCTTGCCAGATGATGAGGGCCAGCGCGATGGCAGTGAAGAGTTCGATGACGGGAAAGAATAGGGCGTAATAGGTGATGGATCGGAGGTGTGCCTCCAGGTAGTCCTCATTCACCCGGCGATGTTCGTCGGCCTCCTTTTCCTCCCGGTTGAAGAGTTGCACCACTCGCATCCCGGTGAAGCGCTCGTGAAGGAAGGAATTGATGCGAGCCAAACGCACCCGGATGTCCCTGTAGGCCTCTCGGACCCGGGCCCGGAAAACAAAGGCCACCCAGGCTACGAAAGGGAGTACGCTGAAGGCCACCAGAGCCAGCTTCCAGTCCATTCGCAGCATGGCGGCAACGATGAAGGCCAAAGTGAAAACGTCCCCGAACACGGTAACGATACCGGATGCGAAGAGCTCATTGAGGGTTTCTACGTCGCTGGTGATGCGAGTGATGAGGCGTCCTACCGGGTTCTTGTCGTAGAACTTCAGGTCCAGCCGCTGGAGTTTCCCGAAGATCTCCTTTCTGAGATCGTACATGATCCGCTGGCCAAGCCAGGCGGTGAGGATCCGTTGGGTATACTGGAGCACGAAGGCCAGGACAATGGATCCCAGGAAGCCCATGGCCAGGAACGAAAGGAGGCGTCCGTCACCCTGTGGAATAGCCTGGTCCAGAGCGATCTTCGTGAGCCAGGGCCCTACGATTTCCAGGGCTGAGGCGGCTGCCAGAATCATGACCGCCAGACCTACCAGCCACCAATAGGGCGCCAAGTAGTGCAACAGGCGTCGCATGAGGCGGGCATCGTATGCCTTCCCCAGGGCCTCCTCTTCGTGGAGAACAGGAGTTTGGCTCATGCGGCTCCGCAGTACCTCATACTCTCCGAGAGTCCAACTCGGAGAGGAGGCCGTCCAACGTGACGCCAGAGGCTTGGAGGGCGACGAGGAGGTGGTACACGAGGTCTGCCGCCTCCCCCCGGATCTCATCGTCTTCTTCCCTGGCGAAGGCCAGGAGAAGCTCGGCGGTCTCCTCCCCCAACTTCTTCAGCCTGAGGTTCTCATCTGCCAATAACTGAGCCGTATAGCTTCCCTCGGGTTTTTGACTGGCACGACTCTGGATGGTGGCCCACAGACTGGGGAGGGTCTCCTCACAGGGTAGGTTCAGGACGTTGGCCGAAACGTCTTGTGCATCGGAATCTCTCCCCGGGGGCAGTCTGCCGAAGCAGGTGGCCTCTCCCGTGTGGCATGCCGGCCCAACCTGGTGGACGCGGGCCAAGAGCGTGTCCCCATCACAGTCCATGTGGAGAGAGATCAGGTTCTGGTAGTTCCCGGAGGTGGCCCCCTTGTGCCACAGCTCCTGGCGGGAGCGGGACCAGTAATGCATTTGACCTGTCTCCAGGGTCCTGGCCAGGGCTTCGTGGTTGGCAAAAGCTACCATCAGAACCACACCACTGGAGGCCTCCTGAGCAACGACGGGAAGAAGACCGTTTTCCCAGAAATGGAGAGAATCCAAGTCCTCGCTTCTTCGAATGGCCCGATCGGCCATAGCCTTGTTTCGAATCATCGAATTTCCATGCCTCGGTGCGAGAGCTCGATCTTGATGGCATCGACGGTGGTGAGACCGTCGTGGAGGATGCCTGCCAAGAGGGCCGCAGAGGCCTTTCCTTCGGTAAAGGCCGCGTGGATGTGCTCCGGGCCACCTGCTCCGCCAGAAGCGATGACGGGGACACCGACTCTCTCGGCCACGCTCCGGGTGAGCTCGAGATCGTAGCCGGTTCGAGCCCCGTCCTTGTCAATGCTGGTTAGGAGGATTTCGCCGGCCCCTAGATCCGCACAGCGTTGAGCCCATTCTGCGCCGTCCAGGTCAGTGGGGGTCCTGCCGCCGTGTGTGTACGCTCGCCAGGAGGCGCCCTCCCGGGCCGCATCCACGGAGGCCACAATGCATTGGCTTCCAAAGAGCTCGGCTCCCCGGGTGATGAGGGTCGGATCCCTTACTGCTGCCGAATTCATGCTGACTTTGTCCGCCCCAGCCCTGAGGAGATCTCCCATGTCGGATACCTCCCGGACTCCGCCCCCGACGGTGAGGGGTATGAAGAGGACCTCGGCAGTGCGCTGCACGGTGTCCAGGAGGATGCCTCGTCCTTCTGCGGAGGCCGAGACATCCAGGAACACGATCTCATCCGCTCCCTCGGATTCGTAGCGCCGTGCCAGCTCCACCGGATCCCCCACGTCCCGGAGCCCCTTGAACTTCACGCCTTTCACCACCCGCCCATGGTCCACGTCCAGGCAAACGATGATCCGAGGTCTCAGCATCTGCCGGCTCCCCCATCGTCGTGGGCGCCTCCTACCCATCTCCCTCGCTCTCGTCGATGGGGGAGCGAGACCGGTCCTTCCCCTCGCGAAAGGGCCTCCCTCTGGCCAATCACCGTTCTTCGATGTCCAGAGAGACGGAGCCCTTGGTGGAGAAAACCACTCCTCCCTCCTCCAGCGCTTGTCGGAGAGCCAGTCCGAAGGCTTTGATGGCGGCTTCCACCATGTGGTGCCGGTCCTTGCCTCGTATCACCTCGATGTGGAGGGTGGCTCCAAGGTTCACGGCGAGGCTCTGCAGGAAGTGCTCGTAGAGCCTGGAGGGCAGAGGGCCCACGTAGTAGGGTCTTCCTCCCACGTCTACAGCGGCTCTGGCCAGGGCTTCGTCCATCGGCACGAGAGCCCATCCGTACCGGGCTGCGGTAGCGGGTGTCTCATTCTTGAGGGCCGTACCCAGGCTGATCCCCACGTCCTCGATCAGGTGATGCCGGAGGTCTCCGGAGGCCTTCAACTCCAACCCCA
The DNA here is from genome assembly GCA_050049805.1 of Gemmatimonadota bacterium. Taxonomy (GTDB): domain Bacteria; phylum Gemmatimonadota; class Gemmatimonadetes; order Longimicrobiales; family Gaopeijiaceae; genus JABDNZ01. The sequence goes on along the minus strand of JASFVN010000006.1, from coordinate 40,168 downwards.
ACCCGGCGTATCGAGCGAGGGTCTCCACCATGTGTGTCAGGAACTTGTCCCCGGTCTCCACGGTGATATCTCCGCCGCCCCGAGTGAGGCCGATTTCGACCTTCGTCTCTTTTGTCTCTCTCTTCAGTCGCGTCATATGCCGAACTCCCTGGCGACCAGCTCCGGGGAAAGAACCCCCGTGTAGATGGCCATGCCCAGGACTGCCCCGGTGGCTCCGGCCTCATTCAGGGCCCGCAGCTCCTCCAGGGTCGAGATCCCGCCGGATATCCAGACGGGGTGGGTGCTTCCTTCGATGACCTCGATGGCCTGCTTCAGATCGATCCCCTTCATCTGCCCCTCCCGGGAGACATCGGTGCAGAGGACGCCGGCCAGGTCCAGGGGGGCCAAGCGGTCAAGCAGCTCATGGACGGGTTGATCCGATGATTCCGTCCACCCTTTCCTGAGGACGATGCCGTCTCGGATGTCGGCCGCCACCGTGATTCTTCCCGGGAAGGCTCTGGTGAGGTCTTCCAGCCATTCTGGATCGTCGATGGCTCGGGTCCCGACGATGGCCCGGTCCGCTCCCTGGCTGAGTACGCCTTCCACGGCGTTCCGGTCCCTGATCCCTCCGCCCACCTGCACGGTGGCGTCCGAAGCCCCCACGATCTCCCCGATGATCTTCCGATTTTCACCCAGGGAGAGGGCCGCATCCAAGTCGATGACGTGGAGGGTTCCAAACCCCATGTCCCACCAGCTTCGGGCCTGGGCGACCGGGTCGGGAAGGGAGATCCTCTCCTCTTCCGGGATGCCGCCCACCAGCTGAACGCATCGTCCCTCCCTGAGGTCCACGGCCGGCGCGACGATCATGCGATTTCCTCCAGGAAGTTCTGGATGATTCGAAGGCCTGGAAGGGAACTCTTTTCCGGATGGAATTGCACGCCCCAGCTCCGGCTCTTTCGCACACCAGCCGCCAACAATTCCTCATCGTATCGGGTGGTAGCGATAACACGATCCCCATCGGTCGGTTCGCAAACGAACGAGTTCGCGTAGTAGGCCACCAGGGTTTCCAGGCCTTCAAATAGGGGGTCTGGCCGAAATTCCACGTCGTTCCAGCCCATCTGGGGAACGACCCGGGCTTGCAAACGGCGGACGGTTCCCGGAATCAGACCGATTCCTTCCCCCTCTCCCTCTTCAGAGGATTCGAAGAAGAGCTGCATTCCCAGGCAGATTCCAAGGCAGGGGTACCCTGACTCCAGAGCTTCTCTGATCCGGCCCCGGTGGTCTCCGAGAGACCTGACTGCAGCGCCGAAGGAGCCCACGCCGGGAAGCACGAGGGCATCCTGGCCCAGAGCCCGGGTCCAGTCGGAAGTGACCAGAACGTTTGCGCCGCCTGCCTCCAGGGCTTTCCCCAGTGAATGGAGGTTTCCGGCTCCGTAATCGAAAAGGGCCGCGCGCATCAGCTCGGGTCTCCGGGACCGGCCTCGAAGAGCTGATCGAGGGCATCCAGAAACCGCTGCATCATCTCCCAGGGACCCACGGTGATTCTCAGAGCGTCTCCGATTTCCGGAAGTCTGGGGAAGGCTCGCCCGGCAACTCCCCGATCTCTGAGGGCTCGGTTGACCTGGGAGGCGCTGGCCGGTTCCACGGGGATGAGGAGGAAGTTCCCCTGGGAAGGGATTGGGGAGAGCCCCCGGGCCCTCAGCTCGTTGGTCAACCGCCGGCGATTGGCCAGGGTTTCCCTGCGAACGTTCAGCGCCCACCCGGAGCTGTCCTCCAGAGCTACTACCGCTGCCCGCTCGGCCACCTGTCCGACCTTGTAGGGCCCTCTGGATTTTTCGACCTCCCGAATGAGAGCTTCGGGGCCCACGCCGAACCCGACGCGCAACCCGGCAAGGCCATAAAGCTTCGAGAAGGTTCGAAGGACCAGGAGCCGGTCCCAGGAAGGGGCCTCCTCCAGGAAGCTGTCCTCGGCGAAGTCGGCGTAGGCCTCGTCGACGATCACCAACGGGCCGTTGGAGCCTCCCAGGGCCAGGAGACCTCGGAGCCAATCGGCCCCCAGGGAGACTCCCGTGGGGTTGTTGGGTCTGCAGATGTAAACCAGGTCCGGCTCGTCCAGTAGGAGTCTCCCGGGGTCCATTTCGGCTTTCTTCCAATCCACCGGGAAGGCCTCCAGCCCATTCATGTGGGCAAAGATGGCAACCATGGAGAAGGAAGGAGACGGAAAGCTCATTCGTCCGGGGGGGAGGGTGGCAGCCCGAAACGCCGAGTCGATGAGATCGTCCGAACCGCAGCCTGTCGCTACGGACGCCACGGACACACGGAACTTCTCAGCCACGGCTGCCCTCAGGTCCGTGGCATACACCGACGGATAGCGGGAGAGCGCCTCCGGCGGGGCCTTCCGAACCATCTCGAGAGCCGCAGGATGCGTTCCCCACAGATTCGTGTTGTCGCTCAGGTCTACCGCCACGGGGACTCGGCCCGGGTCGTAGGGATGAAGGGGTTGATAGTCTTCCCGAGGGAAAGGAGTCATCGGATCCTCTCCGGATTCGTCGGAGCCTGAGTAGGTCGTCTTTCTGGAACTCGGCATGTTACGATGGTCCAACCGCCTCGGCATGTCACCATGAGCCCTTTCGGGCTCGAACCGCCTCGGCGTGCCCCGGGAGCCCCTCTGACAGGGCCATCCGCTCCACGGCGTCGGCCATCTCCGAGGCTGCCTGGGGGCTGATCTCTTGCCAGGTGTACATCCGAAGGTAGTGGAGCGTCGAAAGGCTCGAGAACGAACGTGCCAATCCTCCCGTAGGTAGCACGTGGTTGGCTCCGGTAATGTAGTCTCCGTAGGCTACCGCCGCCGCCTGCCCCAGAAACACTGTCCCCGCCGTCTCGATCTTCTCCATGTCGAATTTCGGGGCTTTCGTGTAGATGGCCAGGTGCTCGGCACCGTAGTCGCTGGCGAAGGCCAGGGCCTCCCTCCATGTGTCTGCCAGGATCAGGGCTCCCTGCCGGGCAAGGGCGGTCTCGACGATTTCTCGCCTCGCCGCCCTGGCCACTTCCTCCTCCAGGGCGCTTCGGACCTTCGCCAGAATGTCCGGGGAGTCCGTGACCAGCGCCACGGCGGCGTCGGGGTCGTGTTCCGATTGACAGATGAGCTCCAGGGCGCAGAGCCTCGGATCAGCCGAATCGTCGGCCAGCACCAGGACCTCCGAAGGTCCGGCGGGGGAGTCGATGGGGACGTCTCCCGCCACCTGTCGCTTTGCTTCGGTGACGAAGCGGTTTCCGGGGCCCACGATGGCATCGACCCTGGGTACGGATGGGGTGCCGAAGGCCAGGGCTCCGATGGCCCCCGCGCCCCCCAGGGCAAAGAGCCGGGAGGCCCCGCCTATGGCCGCGGCCGCAAGGACTTCTCTGGGAGGGAGGCCCGAGAGCCCCGGTGGCGAACAGAGGATCACCTCCTTCACCCCCGCCGCCCTGGCGGGAACCACGCCCATGAGGACGCTGGACGGATAGGCGGCTCGACCTCCAGGAGCGTAGACACCGACCCTGGTCAGGGGGACCGCTCTGCGCCCCAGTGTAACGCCTTGTCGAACCGTGATTTGAACCTCTTCGGGAATCTGGGCCTTGTGGAAGAGCTCGATGTTGCGGGCCGCCTCTTGGAGATCTTCCCGGAGGGGTGGAGCCAGGGCCGATACCGCCTTTTCCCACAGTTCCCGGGGAACCTCCAGCGAACCCAACTCAACCTTGTCGAACTCACGGGCCATCTCTCTGAGGGCCTCGTCACCATCCTCCTTGACCTGTTGGAGGATCCGGCCCACCGAGGAACGGAGGGCGGGTTCGTCAGAGGGCCGGCGGTCGGTCAGGTCTTTCCATTCCTGGCGGGTGAGTGAGGCCAGGGGTTTGTCGATTCTCAGCTTCATGATGTTGGCCTCAGGGCATGAGACGTTCGATTGGGGTGACGAGGATCCCCTCTGCTCCCACGGCCTTGAGCCGAATGATGGTCTGGTAGATCTTCTCGGCCTCTACCACGGCGTGGGCAGCGACCCAACCATTTCCATTTCGAATCTCGACGATTGTCGGTCCGGAAAGCCCAGGAATGATCTCCTTTACCTCCGGAAGTCGATCCTTGGGGACGTTGGCCATGAGGTATCGCTTCGACCGGGCCAGGATCACCGATTGAAGTGCCGTCACCAGCTCCCCGATGCGCCTCCCCTTCTCCGGATCCCCGACCGCCACAGGGTTGGCGATGAGGCGGGCGGTGGACTTCAGGATTGTGGCGATCTCTCTCAGCCCATTCACCTTCAGAGTGGAACCGGTGGAGACCAGATCCACGATGACCTCGGCCACGCCCAGATGTGGAGCGATCTCCGCCGCCCCGGATACCGGGGCCACCTGGACCTGAACCCCCAACGACTGGAAGTACTCTTCGGTCATTCGGGGGAACGACGTAGCAACCCGGCTTCCGGCCCCGAGCATGTCGGGAGTCTGGACAGAACTCTCCTCGCGAACGGCCACCGCCAAGCGACAGCGTCCATATCCCAGATCCAGGAGCTCAGTGACTTCCCTGGTGGATCGACCGGATTCGGCCACCAGGTCGGCCCCGGTCACCCCCAGGTCGGCTGCCCCGTCAGCGACGAATTCTGTGATGTCCTGGGCCCTGACGAAGATGGCCCTGAACTCCGACCCGAGATTGGCGACCAGGGCTCTGTCCGCCCTGGAATCGGCCTTCAGGCCGGCTTTTTCGAAAAGGGTCAGGGTCTGGTCTGCCAAGCGGCCCTTGTTCGGTATTGCGACACGTAACACGGTTTTCCTCGCAGAAGATGAAAAAAACCGCGGCCCGTTGAAGACGGGCCGCGGCGGGGATCTCGGTTTGCTCCAGGCTCAGGTTAGAGGCAAACCACCTCCGCCACGCGGCCCTCCGGGGCCGAATGATGATGGTGATGATGCCGGGCTGTCGCCTGATTTCGCATGGGAAAAGTCTAGAGGAGGAAGGGGGGCTCGTCAACCGGGAGAGGGCATGCGCGATGGGCGTCGAGGCCACCTTTCGTTTCGGGCGCCCTTGGTATTGTTTCGGGTATCCCGGCGGACTCTCCTCCGCTATGATCCAGGGATGGACCAAAGGATCCGTATCCGGGGCGCCCGGCAGCACAATCTCAAAAACCTGGACCTGGATCTACCTCGGCGGGCCCTCACCGTGGTCACCGGGCCCTCCGGTTCGGGTAAGTCCTCTCTGGCCTTGGACACTCTTTTCGCAGAAGGCCAGCGGAGGTACGTCGAGTCCCTTTCCACCTACGCGAAACAGTTCCTGGACCGGATGGAGAAGCCCCTTGTCGACCTCATCGAGGGGATCGCTCCTGCGGTGGCCATCGAACAGAAGAACCCCACCAAATCCAGTCGGTCCACGGTGGGAACCGCCACGGAGGTTTTCGACTATCTCCGCCTCCTCTGGGCGAGAGTCGGCCGGACCTACTGCCCGGACTGCGGAGACGAGGTCCGCCCGGACACAGTCTCCAGCTCTGTCGACCGCGTATTGAATCTCCCGGCCGGCGAGCGGATTCTCGTCACCTTTCCCCTGAAGCTCAGTGAACGCGTAACCCACGCCCTTGTGGTGGAGAATCTCATGGCCATGGGCTTTGTAAGGGTTGTGGCAGACGGGGAGATGGTGGACCTGGGTGTGGCGAATCCCATGGACGTGGAGGCCATTGGCCTGGATCTCACCAAGGTGAGTCGACTCCTGGTCGTGGTGGACCGGCTGAAGGTCGAGGCAGAGAGGCGAGAGCGGCTAGCCGATTCGCTGGGAACGGCATTCGCCGAGGGGGAGGGTGAGGCGGTGATCGTGACCCTTGGAGCCGGCGGCGGCGGAGTCTTACGGGAAGAGATGGGGCTCACGGAGCACTTCCGCTGCCCTCGGCATCCGGAGATCGAGTTTCCTGAACCTTCCCCCCAGCTCTTCTCCTTCAACAATCCCTTCGGGTCCTGTCCGGAGTGCACGGGGTTCGGTGCGACTCTGGAATATGACATCGACCTCATCCTCCCGAACCCTCAGCGATCCATTCAGGATGGTGCCGTGGATCCCTGGACAAAGCCCCGCTATTTCCGGGAGCAGGGGAAACTCAGGGATTTTGCCCAGGCCCGGGGCCTCTCCATCTATGCTCCTTGGCGGGAATTACCGGATGAGTTCAAAGAGGCGGTCCTTTATGGTGCCCGGGGCTTTCAGGGGGTGATTCCCTTCCTCCGGTCAAAAGAGAGGAAGAGATACAAGCGCTACATCAGAGTTTTTCTTCGCCAGTACCAGAGCCCCCGACCGTGTAGGGCGTGTGGGGGGGCTCGGATTCGCCCGGAGGCTCTGAGAATCCAGGTGGCGGGAAGGAACATCGCCGAGGTTTCGGCCCTTCCGTTGGACGAATTGAGAGGGTGGGTGGAGGGGTTGGCTTTGAACGAGATGGAGTCTCGGATCGCCGAGAGCATTCTTCGAGAACTCCGGTCCCGAATTGGCTTCCTTGTGGAAGTAGGTTTGGGCTATCTGACACTGGACCGCCAAACCCGGACGCTGTCAGGAGGCGAAGGGCAGAGAATCAACCTGGCGAACTCCCTGGGGTCCAGTCTCGTGGATGCCCTCTACGTTCTGGACGAGCCAACCATCGGGCTCCACCCGCGAGATACGGAGGCCCTCCTTCAGCTCCTCGGACGTTTGAGGGACGCAGGCAACACCGTGCTGGTCGTAGAGCACGATCCCATGGCCATTCGGGCTGCCGATCATGTGGTCGAGTTGGGACCCGGGTCGGGTGAGCGAGGAGGGGAGGTGGTTTTTGAAGGTTCGCCATCTGGAATCCTGTCAGCCGAGACGGTGACGGGCCGCTACCTTGCGGGCAAGGAATCCATCGAGGTGCCTCCTCGCCGACGGAGCGTGGACGGGCCCCGGTTGAGTTTGCAGGGAGCTGCCCTCCACAACCTTCGCAGTGTGGACGTGGAGATTCCTCTGGGGGCTCTGACTGTCGTCACCGGGGTGAGCGGTTCAGGTAAGTCCACGTTGGTTCACGATGTTCTCTTCAGGGCCCTGGAGAAGGAGTTGGGGGGTGGGGAAACCTCTGCGAAAGAGCATCTCGGGGAGTCCGTGGGACAATACCGGGCCCTGGATGGGACCTCCCTGCTGGACGATGTCGTCTTGGTGGATCAGTCTCCGATTGGACGAACACCCCGTTCCAACCCCGTGACCTATATCAAGGCTTGGGACGAGGTTCGGAAGATCTTTGCCAACCTCCCTCTGGCTCGGCAGAGGGGGTATGGCCCCGGGAGCTTTTCCTTCAACGTAGAAGGAGGTCGTTGCGAAGACTGCAAGGGGGCCGGGCGGGTGGAAGTGGAGATGATCTTCATGGCGGACGTTTTCGTGCCTTGCGAGGTTTGCGGAGGGACCCGATACAAACCGGAGCTTCTGGACGTGGTGTTCAAGGGGTTGAATGTGGCGCAGGTCCTGAACCTTACGGTGGACGAGGCCATACGGTTCTTCATAAAGGAAGATCGGCTGGGCAAGACCCTGTGGCACCTCCAGCAGGTGGGTCTGGGTTATCTTCGTCTGGGGCAACCTGCGCCGACCCTCTCGGGAGGCGAGGCCCAGAGGCTGAAGATTGCCCGGGAGCTGGCGGGTGGGGCGGGGAAGAAAGGCAGGAAACTCTACGTGATGGACGAACCGACGACAGGGCTGTCGGGCTCAGATATCAGGAAGCTCTTGAGAGTTCTGGATCGGCTATTGGAGACGGGACACACGGTGGTCGTGATTGAGCACAACCTGGACCTCATCAAGACCGCTGACTGGGTGGTGGACCTGGGGCCCGGTGCCGGATCGCAAGGTGGTGAGGTCGTGGCTATGGGTCGCCCCGAAGACGTGGCCAGAGTGCCGGAGAGCCTGACTGGGAGGTTCTTGGGCCCGCTCCTGCATTCATCTCCGACGACTTCCGCCTGAAAGGTTCCATGGCGACCCTCCTACCGCTTTCGGTTCTTTTCCCAGTCAGGAATGGGGCGTCGGTGGTGGAAAAAGCCCTGGCTTCGTTGGCCCGGCAGACCTTCCCCGACTTTGAGGTGATCGTCGTGGATGACGGTTCTACGGACGGGACCGCCGAGCTGGTTCGGGCCATGGCACGGGAGGATCCCAGGATCCGCCTCTTTTCGCAGGAAGCTCGAGGCATCGTCCCGGCCCTGGAATATGCCAGAGCCAAGGCCGAAGGTTTTTATCTGGCTCGTATGGATGCCGACGACGGCGCCTTTGCCACTCGGTTCGAGCGTCAGATGGAGTTGATTCGGTCGGATCGACGGATCGGCCTTTGCGGGGGCGCCGTCGTCTACTTCCCCCGTGAGATGCTAAGGGATGGAGCACTTCGATATGAGGGCTGGATCAACAGCCTCACGACCCACGAGGCCATGGTCGGTGACCTTTTCGTGGAATGTCCAATTCCACATCCCACCTTCCTCCTACGGGCGGATATGGTTGATCTCGTCGGTGGCTATAGAGCCTTGGGATGGCCGGAGGATTACGACCTGGTTCTGAGGCTCTGGGAGGGGGGGGCACGTTTCGCCAAGGTACCGGAGGTCGTCCTGAGGTGGAGGGAGGGAGAGGATCGGCTTTCTCGGACCCACCCCGATTATTCGGCTGAGGCCTTTCGAAGGTGCAAGGTGCACTTCCTCTCTCGAACACTCCTGCGGGGGAGCCGGGGTGTGGTGGTGTGGGGAGCTGGACCGGTCGGGAAGGCGTTCGCCAGGGAGCTCCTGGTTCAGGGCGGCAGACTTCGGGCGTTTGTCGACCTGGACCCCCGAAAAGTGGGCCAGAGGATCCACGGTGTGAGAGTCTTGCGACCGGAGGAGGCCCTCTCGCTGGACGATGCCTATTCGGTTGCAGCGGTAGCCAAGGCCGGCGGGCGGGAGGAGATCAGAGGCACCCTCCAGCAGGCCGGGAAGAAGGAGATCAGGGACTTCGTTGCGGTGGCGTGAGGCCCTCTCGAGAATCGGCTCGAACACAGGTGGTCGCACCCTGCCCGAATGCCTGCCAAAGCCCCGGCTCGGGCGCCCGGTCGGCAGTTCCAAAAACCGCCGTTTCTCGTTATTTTTCAACGACTTCAGAGTGATCACGTGCCTCGGTCTTCCGGGGCTGATTCCCGGTTTCACCGGGAGACAGGCTGCGTGACGATTTTGGCTCTTGATTGTCCTTCCTCGCCAACTCTCCCAAAGAGTTCCGGTTCGGTCCTCACCCCAGGCCGAGGGGGGAAAAAGGGTTCGGAAGGCAGCTGTCCGAACGCTCATCGATGAAGGAAACGAATGGATAATCTTGAAAACGGAGACGTCGGAGACCGTCCCGCCATAGAGGCTGGACATAAGGTGCTCCCCCGCCTCCTCGAGGACGAGATGAGGGAGTCGTTCATCGACTACTCCATGAGCGTCATCGTCCAGCGGGCTCTCCCGGATGTCCGCGACGGGTTGAAGCCAGTCCATCGCCGGATCCTGTACGCCATGCGAGAGCTTGGGCTCAGCCCAGGGCGGGCCTACAAGAAAAGCGCCACGGTGGTGGGTGAGGTGCTGGGTAAATTCCATCCCCACGGCGACATGGCGGTGTACGACTCCATGGTCCGGATGGTTCAGGAGTTCTCCCTTCGCTATCCCCTGGTGGACGGCCAGGGAAACTTCGGCTCCGTGGACGGGGATTCTGCGGCGGCGTACCGGTACACGGAAGCTCGCCTTCAGCAGCTTGCCATGGAGCTCCTGGAGGACATCGACAAAGAGACCGTCGAATTCATACCCAACTTCGACGGGCGCATCGAAGAACCGACGGTCCTCCCCGCAAAAGTCCCGAACCTCCTGGTGAACGGCAGCTCGGGGATCGCAGTGGGAATGGCCACCAACATTCCACCCCACAATCTCCGGGAAGTGGTGAGCGCCCTCACAGCGTTGATCGAAAACCCCGGCCTGACCGAGGAAGAGCTCGAAGATCATGTCACGGGTCCTGATTTCCCGACTGGCGGATTCATCTGCGGCCAGGGCGGAATCCAGGACGCATATCGTACGGGCCGGGGCCGCATCGTCATGCGGGCCAGGGCCGAAGTTGAGGAGCTTCCAGGCGGTGGCGAGCGGATTGTCGTCACTGAAATCCCATTCATGGTGAACAAGTCCCGGCTCATAGAGCAGATCGCCCAGCTCGTGCGGGACAAGAAGCTCACCGACATCCGGGATCTGCGGGACGAGTCGGATCGGGACGGTCTCCGGATCGTCATCGAGTTGAAGAGGGATGCCATTCCCCGCGTCGTGCTGAATCGGTTGTACAAGCACACGCAGATGCAATCCACCTTCGGAACCATCCTTCTGGCCCTTGTGGATGGAGTCCCCAAGGTCATGAGCCTGCGGGAGATGCTTCTCCACTTCATCGACCACAGGCACGAAGTGGTGGTGCGCCGGAGTGAGTTCGATCTCAGCAAGGCCAAGGACCGGGAGCACATTCTCGAGGGATTGAAGATCGCCGTCGACAACATCGACGAGGTCATCAAGATCATCCGGGGCTCGGAGGATACCGATACGGCGTCCCTCCGGTTGCGTGACGCTTTCGATCTGAGTGAAAAGCAGGCCGAAGCCATCCTGAACATGCGTCTGGCCCGACTCACTGGGCTGGAGATGGAGAAGCTCGATCAGGAGCTGGTGGAGCTCCGTACCCGCATCGGAGAGTTGGAGGCGATTCTGGCCAGCCGGGATCGGCGGATGGGTATCATCGTCGATGAGCTGCGAGAGCTGGCTGAAAAATATGGAGATGCGCGGCGGACGGAGATCCTGCCCGGGGGGGTCATCCTCAGCGAGGAAGATCTCATTGTCGAGGAGAACATGGTCATCACCGTTTCACGTCAGGGCTATGTGAAACGGATCGAGGTGGATGCTTACCGGGCCCAACGGAGGGGAGGCAGGGGCCTCCGAGGGATGGGGACGAAGGAGGAAGACTGGGTGGAGCACCTCTTCGTGGCCTCCACCCACGACTATCTGATGATCTTTACCCGGTCCGGGCAGTGTTATTGGCTGAAGGTCTGGGAGATTCCCCCGGGGGGACGCCATTCCAAGGGAAAACCCATCGTCAACCTCTTGAACATGACCCAGGAGGAAGAGATCGCTGCCGTAGTCCCGGTCCGGGAGTTCAGCGACGACCTCTTCCTTCTCTTCGCCACCCGAAAAGGTCTGGTCAAGAAGACCGCCCTTTCTGCCTACGGGAACATCCGGGCCGTAGGACTCAACGCCATCAACATCCGGGAGGGGGACGAGTTGATCGACGTCCGGGTGACCACCGGCGAGGCCGAGGTCATCCTGGGAACACGGAGCGGGATGGCCATCCGCTTCAGCGAGAAAGACGCTCGTCCTATCGGAAGGGCCACCTCTGGGGTGAGGGGCATCAGCCTTGCGGGTGATGACGAGGTGGTGGGCATGGTTACCCTTCTGCGGCCTGATTCGACCCTCCTGGTGGTGACGGAAGGGGGAATGGGAAAGCGGACGATGGTGGATGCCTACCGGCTGCAACAGAGGGGAGGCAAGGGCGTCATCAATGTGAGGACCGGCTCCAAGGCGGGCCGGGTAGTGACCATCAAATCGGTGGTGGAAAAGGACGAGCTCATGATCATCACCCGAAACGGGGTGGTGAACCGCCAGCACGTCTCCGAGATCCGAACCATCGGTCGGGCCACCCAGGGGGTCCGGTTGGTGAACCTGGACGAAGGCGATCAGGTCGTAGACGTAGCCCGGGTCATCGCCGAAGATGCCGACGAGATGGAAGAGGCTGCAGAGGTACCGGGCATGGGAGAAGGGTTGGAGGCCACCGCCTCGAGGGCCGACGCAGAGTGGGAGGATTCCGTGAGCGGTGAGGATTCGGCCAGCCACGATGAAGAGGCCACCGCCCTGGACGCGACCCTGGAGGAGGATTAGTTGGAGGGTACTTCGGCACCTGGCCCTGGGCTCGTCACCCTGGATGAGGTTCGGGAAGCGGCATCCCGGATCGAAGGGGTAGCACTCCGTACCCCTCTCCTCCCCTTTCCTGAGCTTTCGGCTCGTTTAGGCGGAGAGCTCCGCCTGAAATGTGAGTCCCTCCAGCGATCGGGTTCCTTCAAGATGAGGGGAGCCCTCAACTTCATCTCACAGCTGACGGAGGAGGGCCGGCAAGGCGGGGTGATCACCTACTCCTCCGGAAATCATGCTCAGGCCTTGGCTTTTGCGGCTCGCTCCGAGGGGATACGGGCCGTTGCGGTGATGCCCACCAATGCGGCTCCCGTGAAAATAGAGGGTGCGAAGCGTTTGGGGGCCGAGGTGGTCCTGGAAGGTACTACCTCCATGGAACGGAAAAGCCGGGCGGAGGCGCTCGCCCGGGAGCAGGGACTCACCGTGGTTCCACCCTTCGAGCATCCCTTCATCATCGCCGGGCAGGGAACAGTGGGTCTGGAGATTGTAGACCAATGGCCCGAAGTGGAAGTGGTCTTGGTACCCATAGGGGGTGGCGGCCTGGTTTCGGGCATCGCTGTAGCTGTGAAAGGGCTTCTTCCCCGAGCATCTGTCATTGGCGTGGAGGCATTCGGTGCCCCAACCATGCATGCGGCCCTCGAGGCCGGCATGCCTGTTACTCTTCCAGAGGTCAATACCATTGCCGACGGGTTGAAGCCGGTGAGGGTCGGAGACCTCACTTTCCTCCACGCACGAGCCCTTGTGGACGATGTGGTTCTGGTGGAGGACGAGGCTATCCGGGAAGCCACGGCTGTCCTTCTCCACCAGCGGAAGCTGGTGGTGGAACTCTCAGGTGCCGCGGTGGTTGGAGCCCTCCTCTCCAATCCGGACCTGACTCGAGGGCGGAAGGTCGCAGCAGTCCTCAGCGGTGGGAACGTGGATACGACGGTTCTTGAAGGCCTGGCAGGTTCGGCGGCATGACAGTTACAGCCGTTCCGGGAATCAGAGTCGGACACGCAGAGGTCCCGGGCGGTGGCAGTGGCTGTACTGTCATCCTGGGGCCTTTTCGAGGCGCGGTAGCGGTCCGAGGTATGGCTACCGGGACGAGAGAGCTGGACGTCCTTTCTGCCCGGCATCTGGTGGACAAAGTCAACGCAATCGTTCTCACCGGAGGCTCGGCTTTCGGCCTCGCTGCCGCCGATGGCGTCATGGAGTGGCTGGAGGAGGGCGGAGAAGGGTTCGACACAGGAATTGCCAAGGTGCCCCTGGTTCCGGCTGCTGTCATCTTCGACCTGGCGCCTGGTGTGGCCCGTCCCGGAAGAGAAGAGGGAATGAGAGCTGCCATCCATGCTTCCCGGGAGCCGGTTCCGGAGGGTCGAGTGGGGGCCGGCGCTGGTGCCACCGTGGGAAAAATCCTCGGCCCGGAAGCGTCATCGGCGGGGGGGGTCGGCAGCGCGGCGAGGAAGTGGAAGGGTGGTACCGTGGGTGTACTGGCGGTGGTCAACGCCCTGGGTGACGTGGTGGCAGAAGACGGCAGCGTGCTGGCGGGAGCCAGAGCTCCCCATGGCGATTATCCCGGCTCCGATGGGATTGTACTCGATGGTCTTCCTAGTCCGGGGATCATGCCGGGCACGAACACCACTTTGGGGGTGGTGGCTACCGACCTCTCCCTGGGTCGCGTGGACCTGGCCAAGCTTGCTGAAATGGCCTCCGCGGCCTTCCCAAGAGCCATCTCTCCAGTGAACACTCCCTTCGACGGGGACCTGGTGTTTGCCCTCTCCACCGCCGATGACGACAAAGTCCTTCCTCCGGAAGAGATGCTGGCCCTGGGGATTGTGGCCAGGACCCTGACTGAGGAGGCTATTCGCCGAGCCGTGGGCTTCGAGGATCCTGGGTCTTGAAGCGACTTCTCCTCTTCGATATCGACGGAACCCTGGTTCACGGAGGGCCCGCGAAACGGGCATTCGAGCTAGCCATGGAGTCGATCTTCGGCACGGCCGGGCCCATTGGCGGTCACGATTTTTCGGGAAAGACGGATCCCCAGATCGCCCGGGAGCTTCTGCGCCTCGGGGGGTTCTCCGACGCCGATATCGACCGCGGGTTCGAAAGGCTATGGGACCTGTACCTTCAGGAACTCGAGGCCCGTCTCGTGGAGCGCCCCATGAAGGTTCTTCCTGGTGTTCGGACCCTGCTGGACCACCTGGGACAGATGCACGAGGTTGCGTTGGGTCTGCTCACCGGGAACATCGCCGAGGGCGCTCGCCTCAAACTGGGATCCGTGGGGCTGGCCGATTATTTCAAGGTAGGCGGTTTCGGATCCGACAGTGAGCTCAGGGACGACCTTCCCGCGGTGGCCATCGAGAGGGCAAACCAGACCTGGGGTGCTGCTTTTTCGCCTTCCTCCGTGGTCGTGGTTGGAGACACTCCTCTGGATGTGGCCTGCGGGAAGTACGAGGGTACCCGGACGGTGGCGGTGGCTACAGGTCGTCATGACAGGGGTACCCTGGCAGCGGTGGACCCGGACTGGCTTCTGGACGACCTGACGGACCTTCAGAGATCGCTGGATGCCCTCCTGGCTTGAGGGGACCTGGAGGCCTTCGCCACCTCCCTTCAGGAACCATTCACAACGGGCTGGGGTTAGGAAGTCTTTGGCCCCTCGTTGCTGGGGCCCACCAGACCCAGGAGCAGTGGAGAACAAATGAGTGAAGGGCAGAGCGGAGGGAACCTCCGAGGATTCTACCTGGTATTCGCGGCGGTCGCCCTCATCGGCATTGGCGCGCTGGGATTCAGTCTTGCGTCGAAAGCCATGGGGTCCGCTGCCATGGGCCCGGTGGATCTGGAGGGTGTTCGCGAGGACATGCGCCTCCTCCGAGACATGGCTGTACCTGTGGTCAGCGGTGACGAGGCAGCACCGGTCACCATCATCGTCTTTGGCGACTACCTATGTAATCACTGCGCCGCTTTCTCACTTCGCGAGCGACCTCGGGTTTTGGAGGAGTTGGTGGAGACCGGGAAGGCCCGCCTGATGTTCTACGATTTCGTCCTGGATCCCAGGCCTGAAGCCGGCACCTTCCTTGCCGCCAGGGCAGCCCGCTGCGCCGGGGACCAGGGACGTTTCTGGGACTTTCACGATCATCTCTACAAGAACCAGATCACCTGGGGCATGGACAGTGACAAGCTCGGGGTCTTCGAGGAATTCGCGGAGGAGCTGGACCTGGACGCGGGTGAGTTCAAGGGATGCTTGAACAGCGACCGTCATGCCCAGGAAGTCACGGCCAACTGGGAGTTGGCCCAGGCCCTGGGGCTGGGCGGCACCCCCACGGTTCTGGTAGGGGCCGAAGGTTCCATGCCAGTCACCTTACCCGACTACTACTTCGACACCATCCGGCAGGCCGTTGACGGTATCCTGGATGGGAGTAGCGGCAACTGACCGATGGCGGATCGTTGACCGGGGGCGGATCGCATCAGGAGGGGACGGCCGGGGCTTCTGGATCGTCCCCTTTTGTGCCCCCTCGGAACCGGATGCTCGTGGCCATACTGGCCCTCCTCGGTGTCCTGGTTTCTTTGTATATGCTTGCCTACGCTCTGGGCATGGCGGGTTCACTGATCTGTTCGGTGGGGGATTGCGAGGCGGTCCAGAGTAGCCCCTTCTCCAGGATCGGCCCTTTTCCCGTGGCGGCTTTCGGAGTGGTCGGCTATCTGGCTCTCATGGTCGTGAGCCTTTTGGGCCTTCAGCCGGCCGCCCGGGGCTCACGTTTGGTGCCCCTCGCCCTTTTGCTGGGGGGTGTCGCAGGCGTGGCGTTCTCCGCCTACCTGACCTACCTGGAAGCTTTCGTGATTCGGGCTTGGTGCCAGTGGTGTGTGGGTTCGGCAGCGATCATGGTTCTGGTCCTTCTCGGGGTCCTTCCGGAAGTCCGGCGGCTCGGTAGCCCGCGCTGACCGAGCGGGCACGGGTCAACGTCCATTCCTGGACGATCCGAGGGGGCCAATCCCCGGTTTGGAAGGCTCTCTCGATCCGTTCCACCTCCCTCTTCGCCCGCCTGGCGTCGGAGTCTGAGACCCACCCCTTCACCACCGCTTCCTCCAGTTGGTCTTCGTCAAGGACAGTCAGTCGTCCCTCTGGATCCAACCAAAGGTCCAGAAACAGGTCGGTGGTCTCCCACACTCCATTCTCATGGATGACGGGAGGAGTGAGGATGTTCGCGTAGATTCCCGTGAATTGGCCATGGGCCCTGTGGAAACGCCCGATGTCGTGCCATAGCCCCGGGAAGGTGAACCAGACGGCGTCGGAGCCTCTTTCCAGGGCGGTACGGCCCTCGATACGGATTGGTGGGTCGAAGGGGACCGACTCAGCCAATGTGACCTTCACCTCCGGCGTGTCCAGGAGGAGCCGCTGAATGAAGACCTCCCGGCGGTCCGGAGGTCGGAGGTAGTCGATTCTGACCGACTCGCCGGGCCTAACCACCGGACGCGGAAAGACCCGGACTCTCAGCACCCTGGGTATCGTCGGGGAAAATCGGTTCCACGAAGACCTGAAGGACGCCGCCGCAAACGGACCCGGTCCAGGACAGGGGGTCGTCGGTGAGGCTCAATCGAACCATTCGAGGGGTACCTGTCTTCAGGGCTTCCTCTGCCGCCGCGATGACTTCGGATTCCCCGCAACCTCCACCCACGGTCCCGATGAGTCCCACAGCAGGATCGACAAGCATCTTGGCGCCGTTCTTCCGGGGGGTAGAACCTCGGGTTTCCACCACGGTTGCCAGGGCACAAGGACGCTGTTCCCGTTGTGCGTCGAGAATTCCCTGGTAGATGTTCCTATCTTCACTCTTCATCCTCGGTCCTCCTCGTCCACCGGACCTGGCGAAGTACCTTCGGCCCGTGGCTTGGTGAGGCGCTCCAGGACCCTTTCCCCTTCTCTCATGGACCCTCCAGGTCCGCCCCTCCAGCTCTGGACGATCTCCGCAGCGACGCTCACGGCGATCTCAGCCGGTGTCTCGGCTCCGAGGTCCAGTCCGATGGGCGCCCATACCTGTCGAAGACGGTCCCTCGAAAACCCCTCCTCCAAAAGGGATTCGAAGGTGGCCTTCACCCGTCGCCTGCTCCCGATCATCCCGATGTATCCTGGCAGCGGATCGTGCTGGAGAACCTTTCGGAGGCATTCGAAGTCATACCGATGTCCTCGGGTGACGAGAAGAACGTGGCTCCATGGGTGGAGCTTGACCTCGGCAAAGGGATTGGAAAAGTCGACCTTCCGGACCTCCATCGCTTCCGGGAACCTCTCCCGGGTAGCGAATTCGGGACGATCGTCCAGAACCGTGACCTGAAGGCCAAGGAGGGCCCCCAGGGTACAGAGGGGCTGGGCCACGTGCCCCGCGCCCACGATGACCATCTCCGAAAGGGGGTGGTGAAGCTCGACATAAACGGTCGCATTGCCCCCGTCTGTCAGAGGAAGGGTTTTAAGACCGGATTCCGTCACCGGATCTCCGGAGAGCCCCGCCCTGGTAATCTCGAGAAGGGCTCTGTCGGCGACGGGATCCTCGAATGAGCCCAGAACCTGCTCACCCCGCACCAGAATCCTCCCGCCGACCATGGTTGCATCAGGGTGGATGATGACGGCAACCACGGCCACTGTCTCCCCGGCCTCCATGGCCTGGAAGAGATGCCTGGCAGTCTGGGCGAGAGATAGGAGTCCGGGTGGTCTCATCTTGTTTCGGCTGTTGTGGCCCTCGAGGGTTCGGCTCGGAATCGGATCACGGAAAATATTTCAGGTACTCTTCAGGAGTGTCGATGTCCGCAAGGATCCCGGGATCATCCACGGACAGCTGAAGACGCTCGGCAAGATATCGCCGAACCACGGTTCTGGCCCCTTCCGGGAGGTCCTCCTCCAGGAGCTCGGGGAACAGGAGTCGGCCGAAAAGGACCGGGTGCCCCCTCCACCCCTCGTATGCGGGGACCACCAACGGTGCGTTGCTCTCCAGGAAGCCGGTGATGAGGGTACGGACGGTCCCGGGGGAGAAGAGTGGGTGGTCCACCGGAGCAAAAAGGATCGCTGGAGCATCCTCGGGGAGGTGACGGATGCCGGCTTGCAGAGAGGAAACCGGCCCCTTCGAGGGGTCCGGATTCAGGATCACCTCGCTTCCGAGCTTTCGGGCTTCGTCCGCCACCGCGCCATCCAGGGTCCGCGTCACCACCATGACGGGTCCGGCACCACCTTCTTCAAGAGAACCGAGGATCCTGGCCAGGAAGGTCTTGCCCCTGGCATCCAGGAGGGCCTTAGGCGTTCCCATTCTGTGGGACCGCCCTGCAGCTGGGACGACGGCGGGATAGGAAGACGACATGGTGGAAAAGATGACTGCCCCCGGGTGCCGCGCAAGCGGGCCCGGGGGCAGAGTGTTCCCTGGATCAGATTTGCATGAGGGCCATTCGGCTCTCAGGTGCTTTGGTCAGAATACGGGCCGTTCCACTGCCGTCCCGGCGTTCAGCCGAACCTGGAGTGGATCCCCACGCTCCACCGTGATGGGCAGGTTCCAGTAGAGCTCCGAGTAGGCTTTCTCGTAGTAGGCGTAGACCCACCAATCCCCGGGCGGCACGTCGATGAGGGCATAACCCTCGGCGTCGGTGGTGTCGTATACGGGGTCCTGACCCACTTCCTGTGCCTTCGCCGCAAACACGTCAAGGGCGTCTGCAAAGGCCTCGTCGGCCCAGCGGTCCAGGATGAGGCGCATGGAATCACGCCTCTGGTAGAACCCCTCCTGAAGCTCCGTAAACCTTTGGAAGGCCCGGTCCTTCGTCCGCTCTGCCGCCGCTGTCCTTCGCTCCCAGTCCTGGAACTCCTGGAAGAGAACGGCATACCGGCCCTCGGCGGGGCTGAGCGGTTCCATCTCTTCGGTGAGGGCCAACAGCCGGTCCCTACCGGCGCCCCAGGTCGCCTCGGCCGCTTGCCACTCTGCTTCGGCGGCCTCGATCTCCTGCTGGGCGGCCAGGAGGTCGGCCGGAATCTCAGGCTCCGGGGTATTGAAGGCGGTCTCCAAGGAGTCGAAGACGGCATCCCGATCGAAGGGAAGGAGTTGGATCTCCATATCTGGGATGGGGCGGGTTATGGTCGCCCCTTCCGTTTCCGGATCCGGGACATCGATCTCCGCGGTCACTGCGACCTGGCCCGGCCCGCAGCTTGCGACGACCAGAGAGCCGACCAGAGTCAGAAAAAGCCACCTGCTCTTCATAGGACACTCCCGAGTTCACTGGTTGAAAGCGGCCAGAAGGTAAAAATTCCCGCCCTTTCCATCAAGGTCAGGGCCACCGGGACTTGGCCTCGATCCTCCTTCAGGGCAGAACCGGTCCGATGACGTAGTTCATGGGGTTGACAGCTACTCCACCAACGTGGACCTCGTAATGCAGATGTGAAGAGGTGGAAATACCAGTGCTGCCCACGTTGGCGATAACCTCACCTCTCTCGATCGTTTGTCCGCGCCGTACGAGGATCTTGGAGGCGTGGCCGTAGACGGTCTTGAATCCATATCCGTGGTCGATTTCGACGGTCAATCCCAACCCACTCTTCCGGCCGGCGTGAGTTACTCGGCCCTTCGCCGAGGCCACGATAGGGGTCCCCATTGGCGCCGAAATGTCCACCCCCTGGTGGGGTAGGGACTGATGGTGGATGGGATGGAAGCGGGACGTGCTGAAGCGGCTGCTGAGAACGCCGACCGTGGGCCAAATGGACGGGGTCGACTCGAGGATCTCCCGGTGAGCCGACAAGCTGTCCGAGGCCTCCGAAAGGCTGGCGGAGAGGAGCTGGGCCCGACGCTCCAGGGCGCTCAGGTCATATTCCACCGTAAACGCTTCATTTGCCAAAACGGAATCAGCGGACCAGAGCGGCTGACCTGCAGGAGAAGTGGATCCGGGTCCCCCCACACCCACTTCCAGGATTTCCTCGTCCATGGGGTCCAAGCCAGCGAGCCGCCGGACCCGTCCGTCCTGTTCGCTCAGATGTGCGATGGTCTGCTCCAACCCGTCCACCCGATCCCTGAACTCCTGGAGCTCAGCGGTCAGCAGCGAATTCTCACGGGCAAGGGACTTCGCCTGGAGAAATGCACTGCCGTTGAATAGCAGCAGGCCACCGAGGAGAAGGGCAAAGAGGGAAAAGCCCCCGATTCCCCACGCGGCCCAACGGAACAGGCGGGGTGACACACTGAACTGCCGGATCCCTTCCGGGCTCTCTCCCAGAAGGAGAAGGGTCCATTTTTTATCGTTCATTCGCGGACGGCTTTCGCCTCCTCGACGCACATACCACCCCGGAACTACCCCTGCCAGGGTGGTTGTGGCATGACACCTTTGATTATTGGTCGAACAACCTAGACGAAGCTCTCGGCGCCTGTCAACCGACCCCCGGGTCAGGAGGTCTTGAGGTCGGGCCTGGGAAACAAAGGTTCCCCACGAAACACGCTTCGCCCCGCCAGCCCGAGGGTCAGAGCCTCGTCCAAGGTGGGCACCATCTCGGCGCCGACGCGGGTCGCCAGTTCGCCCATGCGCTCGGGCATGAAGGGATGCAGGAGGGTGGCCGCCACCAGCAGGGCTCTGGCGAGGGAGGCCAATGTAGCATCCAGCTCGGGGGAGCCGGCCGGGTTCTTGGCCAACGACCAAGGCGCCTGTTTTTCGATGAATCCGTTGGCTTCGGAGACCAGATCCATGGCGGCAGCGATCCCAAGATGAAGCAGGCCCTGGTCCATTACTTCTTTGTACCGGTCCACAGATCTGCTGCATGCGTCATCCAACGACCGCAGCGGGCCCTCCGGAATGGTTCCACCTCGATACTTCTCGATCATGGTCAGGGATCGGTTGGCCAGATTCCCGAGGTCGTTGGCAAGTTCGGTGGTATATCTCTCGTCGAATCGTTCTCGAGTGATGTCACCGTCGCCGTTCCAGGGAACCTCTCGAAGCAGGTAATAACGGAGGGCATCGGGACCATGGCGGCCGATGGCTTCCGGCAGCTCAAAGGTGACTCCCGCCGACTTGGAGAGCTTCCTTCCCCCGTAGGTCACAAATCCGTGGGCCCAGACGGTCTTGGGCAACTCGATGCCGGCACTCAGAAGAAACGCCGGCCAGTAGATGCAATGAAACCGGGTTATGTCCTTTCCGATCACATGTACGTCGGCAGGCCAGCGCCCTCGGTATTCTTCGTCGGGAAACCCCACGGCAGTGAGATAGTTGGTGAGGGCGTCCAACCAGACGTAGACGATATGGTCCGGGTCGTCGGGCCATGGTACGCCCCATGGGAGGCGGGAGCGGGACACCGAGATGTCTTCCAGCCCTCCTTCCAGGACCTTACGGATCTCGTTTCTGCGGATCTCGGGTTGGACGAACTTCGGACGCTCGTCCAGAAGCGCCAGGAGGGGTTCCGTATATGATGAGAGGCGGAAGAACCAGTTCTCCTCCTCCATCCACTGGACGGAAAGGGAAGGATGGGTAGGACAGCGGAGATCCTCTTGATCCTCCTGGATCAGCTCGTCCCTCGTCTTATATCCTTCACACCCGACGCAGTAGTACCCGGAATAGGTGCCCAGGTAGAAATCACCCTTCTCCTGGATTCGCCGTATGATCTCCCGAACACCTAGATGGTGCCGTTCTTCGGTGGTCCGGATGAAGTCGTCGTAACTGATCCTCAGGATCTTCCAGGCCTCCACGAATTCCTTGGCGATCCGGTCCACCCACTCTTTTGGGCTCACCCCGGCCCCCTCGGCGCTCTGCAGGACCTTCTGCCCGTGTTCGTCCATCCCGATGACGAAATGGACCTCTTCCCCTTTCCGCCGGTGGTAACGGGCTACCACATCAGCGCCGATCTTCTCCACGGCGTGACCCAGGTGGGGTGAACCGTTGGCGTAGTCGATAGCCGTGGTTATGTAGAACCGCCTAGTCGGATCCACGTTTCCTATGCCCTTTGCCTTTTGACCTTTTGTTTCCGTGTTCCCGCGGGGGCCTGGAACCTCCGCCCTCTTCCACCTCTTTCCTCAACTCCCGCAGCGTCAGGGTTCTCCGGTCCCCTTCCTGCCCTTTCAGCACCACTCGTTCCCGCCAGATGTCGACGGAGACGACTTTCTCCGGGCCGAGGCTGGTCTGGAGCTTTCTTCCCTCCCTTGGGAAGCGCCGTCTCGCTTCCACATAGGTCTGGTGCTCATACACCAAGCAGCACATGAGCCGCCCGCAGCATCCGGAAATTTGCGCGGGATTCAGGGAGAGACGTTGGTCTTTTGCAAGCTGAAGGCTCACCGGTTTGAGCTCTGGGAGCCAGGTGGAGCAACAGAGCTCCCGGCCGCAACGCCCCACGCCGCCCAGCAGCGCCGCCTCGTCCCTTACTCCGATCTGTTTGAGTTCGATGCGGGTTCTGAAGGTCCGGGCAAGGTCCCGCACCAGCTCTCGAAAGTCCACTCGCCGCTCGGCCGTGAAATAGATGATGAGCTTCTTCCGGTCGAATTGCCACTCTGCTTCGGTAACCTTCATCTTGAGCCCGTGGCGTGTGACCAGCGCGGCCGCCTCTTCGAGGACCCTTTCCTCGTCCGTTCGGAGCTCGCTGAGGCGGTCGACCTCTGAAGGATCAGCGACCCTCAAGATCCGCTTTTCCGGAGCAGGCGTAGCGCAGCCCCCGGAGGAGGCAGAGCACTTTCGCTCGGCGATGCTCCCTATGGCCGTTACCTCCCCCAGGTCCTCGCCCCGATCCGCTTCAACCAGCACGAAGGCGCCCGGAGAGATCTCCACACCGCGGTTGGCATAGTAGTCGCGGCGTGTGCCTTTGAACCGAATCTCGACGAAGCTGCTCATGGCAGTTGGTTCCGGGGGGCGATAGCCTGGATGGCCCGGCGGCCCTCCTTAACCTTTTCCCTCCCACTCGCCGATGGCTTCGAACTTTCCTTGTCGGCCACTGATGAGTGAATCAGCATCCATGCCCTTCAGCTCCGAATGGTGCCTCAAAAGCACCTCTTTAACCCTCCGGGCCGCCTCGTCCCAATCGGAATGGGCGCCACCCGGAGGTTCGGGGATCACCTCGTCGGCGATTCCTCGCTTGAAGAGCTCGCGGGAGGTGAGCTTCAGGGCCCTGGCTGCCTTCTCCCTCTCTTCGGCGGTTCGCCAGAGGATGGCTGCGCACCCCTCGGGGGAGATCACCGAGTATATGGAGTGCTCCAGCATGAGGATCCTGTTGGCCACACCCAGGGCCAACGCACCGCCCGACCCCCCCTCCCCGATGACCAGGGAGATGATGGGCACCCTGAAGCCAGCCATCTCTCTGAGGTTTCTGGCGATGGCTTCGGCTTGGCCGCGCTCCTCGGCCCCGACTCCCGGATAGGCGCCCGGGGTGTCGATGAAGGTGATGATGGGATGTCCGAATTTCTGGGCCTGTCCCATGAGGCGCAGGGCCTTCCGGTATCCTTCGGGATGTGGGGAACCGAAATTGCGCCACAGGTTCTCCTTCATGTCCCGGCCCTTCTGGTGGCCGATGACCATGACGGAATCACCGTTCAATCGGGCCCAGCCTCCCACGACCGCCCCGTCGTCACGGTACCCACGGTCTCCGGAAAGCTCCACCCAATCGGTGAAGATCCGGGAGATGTAGTCCAGCGTATAGGGGCGCTTGGGGTGGCGGGCCACCTGAACCTGTTCCAGGGGTGTGAGGTTCTGGAAGATCTCCTCCTTAAGCACTTCCAGTTTCCGCCCCAGGATTCGGACCTCGTCGGATACGTCGATGCCCTTGTCTTCGGCGGTCTTCAAAAGACCGTCGATCTGGTTTTGAAGCTCGATAATATCCCGTTCGAACTCGAGATGAAGTGGCGTAGCCAAACGGTTCTCCTGACGGGGTTTCCTTGCCGATGTGGTTCGGTATTCTAACCGCAGCCGGGGTGCGGAGTGAAGCTTTTCGACTCAGAGTCTCTGACGAATCACCTCGAACGGCTCCACATCGGCGTACCCGAGGAACCGTCCCCAGTACTGGGCCGTGGCTCTCGCCAGACCCGGATGCAGGTGGGGTCGCCCCTCAGCGTGGTGTTGAAAATGCGTCAGGGCGGCCATCTTCTGATCGAGAAAATCAGACACATCCTCGAAGTGCGTGGGCCGGAATTCCAGGGTGGTCGTGGCGGCTTGATAGCAGAGGAGGCTGGTGGCCTCGTCGGCAGAGATTTCGGCGGCTGTGAAGACCTGGTGGCGGCTCTCCCGCACATCATGGAATGAGGGAGCGTAGACGAGGTCAGGTTCGAGTTCGTGGACAGCGTCTTTCACGCGGATGAGGACAGTGTCCGAGTCAGGGACCTCCGGGGTATCCTCCGGCGGAAGATGGAGTTGCGCGCCGACGATCCTACAGGCCCGCTGGGTAGCCAGAGCTCGGTCCTGGGCTCCCGGGCCTTCTTTTCCGAGGGAGATGACCAGAACCTGAACCTGATCTCCGCGTAAAGCATGTTTCATCAGGGTGCCCCCACAACCCACTTCCACGTCTCCAGGGAAGGCTCCGACCGCAAGTACGATCCTGGAATTGGAATCCCCCTCACTCTTCAGTCGCAGGAGATTCCGGGCGATGGTCATGAGCTCCTGGCCGTCGAGGGGTTTGTCCAGGAACTCGCTGGCTCCCGCCCTGATCGCTCCATCTCTGCTTGCAGACCCCGGGTAGGCCGAGAGGGCGATGATGGGCGTGTCCGGCTGGCTCTTCGCGCAAGCCAGGATCACTTCGATCCCATCCCGGCCGGGAAGGTTCAGGTCAGCGACCACCATGTCCCAACGGTTGTTTTCCGCCAGTTGGCATCCTCGAATTCCGTCCTGAGCCAGGGTGACCCGGACGTCCCCGTCCTTTTCGAGGAGGGTCCGGACGAAGGTGGCATCGGTGAGGTTGTCCTCTACCAGGAGGACCTGGGCCTTGTTCTCCACACCTTCGGTCATGTCGATCGTCCTTTGAAGGGGCAGACAGGTCGTCGTCGATTACATGCTAATGAATCGGAGGTGTACTGGCACGCGGTTCAGGGCGCCACGCCACGCTCGCTTCCTGGTTCTGGGACCAGGAACCATACCAAGAGCCCCATGCCCAGTACGCAGAAGGCTCCCAGGACGGTGTTGCTCCCGTAACCCAGGTCTGCGTACAGAGGCCCGGCGACAGCTCCGCCGAGCCCGAAACCCACCTGGCCCAGGGCTACGGTAAGGCTCATGAGGGACCCTCGGACGTGGTCCGGAACCAGGGCGGTCAGAAGAGCGGAAAAAGGGCTGATACGCATGGCTACCAGGACCATGGTGAGGAAGAAGAGCGGGTAGGCGATCCACAAATCGCCAAGAATCACTGTGGTGGCCAACATGACGAAGAAGAGCCCGACACAGGATAGGAGAACGATGAGCTTTCGTCCGACGCGGTCCGAGATCCTGCCCGCCTGAGGGCCGGCCAGGACGTTGGCGACCCCTCCGACCAGGAAGAGCGTGGCAATCTGGTTCGGAGTAAACCCCAGTTGCCGTTCCAGCCAGGTCGGGAAATAGACGATGTAGACGGACACTCCCAGGAACATCAGGAAGAAGGCTACGGAAGCCGCTGCGATCTCTTTCCGTCTCAGCATGCCCCAGTAGTCGGAAACGGCTCCGCTCAGGGTCAACGGACCTCCACGCTTCTTCACGGGTGGTTGCGGCAGCCGGAGCCAGATAAGGAGGAAGGTCAGCCCCATAGTGACCGCGAAGAGGTAGAAAGGGGCTTTGAACCCGAAATTGCCCGCCAGCACGACACCGAGGGGGATTCCAATGATCTGACCGAAGGCTGAGCCGCTCATCACCCACCCCAAAGCCCATCCCCGGCGTTTGTATGGGAAGTAGTCTCCGATATACGAGACGGCCGCCCCACTCAGGACTCCCCCCGCCATCCCGGAAAAAACCCGAACGCCCAGGAATGAGACGTACCCTGTGACGAAGAAGTGGCATACCAGGGAGACAGCCATGATGCCGGTGCCCACGAGTAGAATCCGCCTTCGGCCGATCCGGTCCGAGATGGGCCCGGAAATGATGGCGAAGAGGCCTACCATGAGGGAGTAGGCCGTGATCAGCGTGCCCAGGAGAGTGTCGGGGATGGTCAGTTCTTCACCGATCTGGGGAAGGATCGGCGAGATGATCATGATCTGGCTGCTGGCCGAGAAGACCAGCAGCCAGAGGGAGAAGACGATCAGGTACGGAGAGGGCCGCCGGATTCTCAACCCTGACTTGTCTCCTTATGCACCATGTGGGCGCTTCGCTGGGCCGTGGGGAGCACAATGAGGTCCAGAATGTTCACGTGGCCGGGCGTGTTCACGACGAAGATGACGATGTCCGCGATGTCCTCTCCACTGAGTGGTTTGTAGCCCTGGTAAACAGTCTCGGCCCGCTCAGTGTCACCGTGGAAGCGGACTTCGGAGAACTCGGTTTCCACGAGGCCCGGATCGATGCTGGTGACCTTGATCCCGGTGCCCAACAGGTCCAGGGCCATCCCCTCGTTCAAGGCCTTCACTGCGAACTTGGAGGCGTTGTAGACAGCTCCCTTCTGGTACACCTGGTGCCCGGCAATGGAACCGATGTTCACGATGTGACCCGAATCCCGCTCGACCATGGCTGGGAGAATGGCCCGGGTCATGTAGAGTAGCCCTTTCACATTCGTGTCGATCATCTCCTCCCAATCTTCCACCAAACCCTCCTGGAGGAGGTGAAGACCCAGGGCCTTCCCGGCGTTGTTCACAAGTACATCGGGTACGACCCCGTCTGCCGAGAGATCGGCGGCGAAGGCTTCCACCGCGTTCCTCTCTCGTATGTCCAAGGCCTTGGTGCGCACCGGAACCCCGTATTCCTCCTCCAGGGCTCTTTTCAGCTGATCCAAGCGCTCTTCCCGGCGGGCGCACAGGACCAGGTCGGCTCCAAATGAGGCAAAGGCCCGGGCTGATGCTTCTCCGATCCCCGCAGAGGCTCCGGTGATAAGGACGATCTTTCCGCTGATTCGATTCATGGTCCTGGTTCTGGTTGAAGTGGCCCCGGGGCAGTCGGGGCTTCCTTGGTCGTTTCGAAATGAGTGGGATGCCGGACGACACAATGTCCCATGAGAGGGTGGATCCCACAAGCGTGCTTCAGGTCTGACCGGGGCGGAGGAGGACTTCTTCTTCCATCTCCTGGCTTCGGGAGGATGGTCGTTGAATCTTTCAGGAAGGAAGATCCCATGCTCTTCAGATTCCTGGCCGACGTAACCGTAGCCCTCCATCTGGCCTTTGTGGCCTTCGTAGCCCTGGGCGGCCTCCTGGTGCTGTGGCGAGGAAGACTTGCCATCGTCCATGTTCCTGCGGCTGTTTGGGGTGTCCTCATCGAGCTGGGTGGGTGGGTCTGTCCCCTCACACCCCTGGAGGTCCATCTGAGAAGTCTGGGTGGGCAGGCGGGGTACGAAGGGGGATTCGTGGAGCACTACCTTCTCCCTGTCCTCTACCCCTCCGGCCTGACCCGGGGGCACCAGATCTGGCTCGGCGTACTGGTGGGAGCGGTGAACCTGGCAGTGTACGGTCTGGCGTTGTGGAGGTTTCTGGGGAGGAGAAAGAAGGCCCCGGAGTCTTGACCGCCTTCAAGTCGAGAGAAACAGCCCTGGTCTGAGGGATATGCAGGTGAGGATGGGAGCCAGGGCGTCGTTCATGTCCACCTCCCAGGGATACTCCTCGAGAAAGTAGCGGTGAAGGCGCTCGACCCTGTCCGACCAGACGCCCTGGGCCTGGAGACCGACGGCGGCGGTGAGATTCGCCAGGGCCAACCGGTTCGAGCGGACCGGTCCGTCCCAGGGCTCCGGAAGGTTTCGGCGGAAGTAACCCGGTGGATCCACCCAACGGGTGTCGAGGGCGGCCAGGGCTCGCTCCCGGAGGAAAAGGGCCCACGGGGTGTCCGGGAAGAAATGTGTTATCCAGAGAAGGAGGCCCAGATCGATTCCGTGGTCGGGGGCAAGGGATTGATAGGTCTTCAAGACCATTCCTTCCAACTCCTCGATCTCCGGGCCCAACGAGTCGGCTCCTACCTCACGGTACACGGCAAGCCCGAGGAAGACCTCCAGCAATCCCGGACCGGAGCCCTCGAAGGGGCGGGAGAGGTCTTCTTCCATCCGGGCTATGATTCCCGCCCCCGGACGCACGAAGGGGGCATGGACCTCCCTGACCAGGTCCAGGGCTCGGGTTTTGTACGGAGGGAGTATCTGTCCCAACCGATGGAGGGCGAAAATCCAAAGAGCAAGAGAGCGGAAGGTCTGGCCACATCCGTCCACCCATTCCGCCGTTCGGATTCCTTTCCTCCGTCCGAGGACCCTGTCCACCTCCTTGGCAACCCACTCCGCTTCCCCCAGGGCCCAGTGGTCTTTCAGCACTTCATGGATCGAGGTCAGGCAAATGACCCCGAGGGCATCGGTGAGGAGATCGCGGGGGCCGTGGGGCCAGATACCGAACTCTCTGATCCAGCCCAACCGGTCCAGGACCAGGGCGAGAGCTCCATCGGTGCGTTTGGCCTCTGCAGACACGAATTTCCTCTCCAACGGTTCTTCCCCGGCACCCCGGGTGCAGCAGAGAAGCCCGGGGAAATTGACCCAACCGGCCTGTCTCAGACCGAGACAGATGAACTCTTCGGGCCGGAGGTCGAGGCCTCTTGACCGGATGTCGAGGCCTCTTGACCGGATGTCGGGGCCTCTGGGCCGGATGCCGGGGCCTCTGGGCCGGATGTCGGGACCCTTTACCGCAAGCCCCGTACCTTTCTGGCAGCCGGGGGTTGCTAGTTCGGTGGAAGCCTGTGTAATTCAGCTCCTTCCGGTGCT
Organism: Gemmatimonadota bacterium; assembly: GCA_050049805.1. Lineage (GTDB taxonomy): Bacteria > Gemmatimonadota > Gemmatimonadetes > Longimicrobiales > Gaopeijiaceae > JABDNZ01. The sequence continues at coordinate 11,454 of JASFVN010000006.1, read as the reverse complement.
TCCCACTTCGAGACGGAGGAGAGCGAATGGCTGGGCTGGCCGAAGTTCGGCATTTCCAATGGGACAAAATGGAAAAAGAGAAGGTCACCGACGTTATCGACCGGAAGGTGATCTCCGGGGAACAGGCCATGGTGGCTCAGATCTTCCTGGAAAAGGGAGCGGTGGTCCCCAATCATTCCCACGAAAATGAGCAAATCACCTACCTCCTGGAGGGGGCGTTGAGGTTTCGCATCGGCTCGGATGGAGAGGAGTTGATCCTCAGGGCCGGAGAAGTGCTGGTCATTCCCCCCAACGTCCCTCACGAAGCGGAGGCCCTGGAGGACTGTTTCGATCTGGACGTGTTCAGTCCTCCACGGCAAGACTGGCTGGATGGCACCGACGACTATTTTCGGCGATAACCCCCCGGCCGCTGGTCGGGGGACTCTTACCGGGCACCCGGTGGAGTGAGAGGAAAACAGCATGGATTTTGGACTGAAGGGGAAGGTGGCTCTGGCGGCGGCCTCCAGCGCAGGCATCGGCCGGGCCATTGCCCACGCTCTGGCTGAGGAGGGAATGGATGTGACCATCTGTGCCCGGACGGAGACCACCCTCAACGAGGTTCGGCAGGAGCTGGAAGCCATGGGGTCCCGGGTGCTGGCGGTTACAGCCGATCTGTCCGATCCTGCGGATGTGAAGGAAGTCGTCGAGGCTGCCGAGGAGGCCTTCGGTCGAGTGGATGTCCTGGTGACGAATACCGGAGGGCCGCCGGCAGGACCCTTCGAGGCCCACTCGCCCGAGACCTGGGAGATGGCCGTCCGGCAAAACCTCTTCAGCGTTTTGAATCTGGTCAGGGGTGTGCTGCCGGGGATGCGAGAGAGGGGCTGGGGTCGGATTATCAATGTCACATCGATCGCAGTGAAGCAGCCCTCGGACAACCTCATCCTTTCCAATGCGGTGAGGGCGGCCGTCACCGGCTTCGCCCGCACCTTGGCCACGGAGACAGCCCGGGACGGGATCACGGTCAACAACGTTCTTCCGGGATTCACACGGACCGACCGCCTGACGGAGCTTGCGCAGAAAAGGGCTGAGATCAAGGGTGTCGAACCGGACGACATCTGGGCCGGTTGGTACCAGGAGATCCCCATGGGCCGGGTTGGGGAGGCCAGTGAGCTGGCGGCGTTGGTGGCTTTCCTTGCCTCGGAGCAAGCCAGTTATATCACGGCTCAATCCATCCCCGTCGATGGCGGATGGATCAGGTCGCTTTTCTAGGGCGGTGGAGCGGAAACCGAGCTGTAGGTTGATTTGATCCAGTCAGTGAGGAGGAGTGCGCCATGTCGACGGGACTCTCAGGAGCCGAATGGATCTGGAAAGACGGAGAGTTCATTCCCTGGGGTGAAGCCAAAACCCACATCTTGAGCCTGGCGGTCCAGTTCGGGTCTTCAGTATTCGAAGGAGTCAGGTGTTATGACACGCCGCGAGGCCCTGCCATTTTCCGACTTGGCCCCCACGTGCGGCGGCTCTTCGACTCGTGTCGGATCTATCGCATGTCTCCCCTCCAGAGCACGGGGGAACTAACCGAAGCCTGTCATGAGGTGGTCCGGAAGAACGATCTGCGGGATTGCTACATCCGTCCCATGGTGGTGCGGGGTTACGGATCCGCAGGCCTGGATCCGTCGGAGAGTCCAGTGGAGACCTACATCTGTGCCTGGCCCTGGGGGACCTATTTGGGCGAGGGGGCCCTGGAGAAGGGTGTGGATGTCTGTGTGTCGACCTGGATGCGGGCCCACCCCAACACCTTCCCCGTTCAGTCCAAGGCGGCTGGTCACTATAACGCCGCCCAGCTCATGAAGATGGAGGCCTTGGCCAACGGCTACGTGGAAGCCATCGCCGTGGGGCCCGGCGGCCTCGTGTCAGAGGGGAGTGGTCAGAACGTTTTCCTGGTGAGGGATGGATCTCTCCTTACCCCCTTCCTGGACGGCACCAACCTCACCGGGATCACCCGGGACAGTGTCATCCAGATCGCCTGGGAGTTGGGCATCGAGGTCAGGGAGGGGCTCGTGGCCCGGGAGGCCCTCTATACGGCCGACGAGCTCTTCTTCACCGGAACTGCCTCGGAGGTGACTCCCATCCGAAGTGTGGACAAGATCACCGTCGGGAGTGGGAAGGCCGGACCGGTAACGCTAGCGATCCAAAAGAGGTTCATGGAAACCGTACGGGGGGATGTTCCGGACACCCGTGGATGGTTGGACCTGGTGACAGATGCCTGAGGGAGACTACCGAGAAGACCGTTAACGGCCAGTCCGTCGGGGTGGCCAGGGGAAGAAGGGGCTCGTGCGCTGCATGTACTCCCGGTAACCATCCCTCCGCTCGGCCAGAGCTTTCTCCAACATGGGCACCCCTGAGACCTTGAAGAGGAAAAAGGTCATGAGGAAAGGGCTGAAGAAGGTGACCCAACCCCAGGGCACCGCTGCCGCCACCAGAAAGATTCCCCACCATATCAGGGCGTCGCCGAAGTAGTTCGGATGCCTGGAGTACCTCCATAACCCTCGATCCATGACCTTCCCCTTGTTGGCCGGGTCGGCGAGGAAGAACCGGAGTTGCCGGTCGGCCATGGTCTCCAGCCCGAAGCCCAGGATCCAGAAGCCGAGACCGAGAAAGTCGAGAGTGGTGAGTCGGGTTGGTACGTCCGGTATCTGAGCGATCTGGGCTGGGAGGCTGATGGCCCAGATCAGGAGCCCCTGAAAGAGAAAGATGGTCACCAGACTTCGGCGGGCAAAGGTATCGGGCCGCTCGGCTCTGAAGGCGGCGTAGCGAAAATCTTCCTCTTTCCCCCACTTCCTCCTGCCGATGTGGATCGCCAGGCGCCCTCCCCAGATGACCGTGATGCATGTGACGAGGAGCTTCCGGGCGAGAACCCCGTCTGCCAGCAGGAATGTACTCAGAGCCATGAGAGCTCCCGCGGCACCCCAGACGATGTCGACGATGCTCGCGTCCTTGATCCGGACGCTCACCACCCACACGCTCGCCATGACCACGCAGGCCAGGGCCAGGTTGAAGCCAAGGATGCTGGCGAGTGATTCCATGGATTTCACTCCGGTTCTTGGAGGATGCAGGTAGAATCGCCCCCGGAGTGACCTGGGTAAAGGCCCGGGGCAATACCGTTAGGAGTGGCGCTGCCCTTGCACCAGTGCGGGATCCAACCCCACTTCCCTTCGTCTCCGTTGAAAAGAAGTGGGACGCATGGTCGAAAGAGAGGATACTCAAATGGCTCAGGAGAAGGACCTTACCCGCCGTGAATTCGTGGCGATGTCGGCGACTGCAGGCGTGGTTCTGGCGGCTCCCGGCCCCCGGCTCGGGGCCCCTGCCGTGCACCGATCGCGGCGGGTGGCTCCACTGGTGGTCTCGGACATCAGTGGGTTCAGATACAGGAATGGGGGCCCCGAGAATTCGGTGGAGAGAGCCTTCCGAGGCATCATCGAGGGGGAGGACGTTCTCGATGCGCTCGTGGCAGGCGTGAACATCCCGGAGTTGGACCCCGAGGAATCGGGCATCGGATACGGTGGGCTCCCCAATGCCGATGGTGTGGTTCAATTGGATTCCTGTTGTATGCACGGACCCAAGAAGCAGGCCGGTGGTGTGGCGTCGCTGGAAGGGGTGAGAACGCCCTCCCTGGTGGCCAAGGCTGTCATGGAAAACACTGATCACCATCTTCTCGTAGGGGAGGGTGCCCAGACCTTTGCACGGCAACTTGGTTTTCAGGTAGAAGACGATCTGAACACGCCGAGGTCACGGGAGCGGTGGCTGGAGTGGAAGCGCCGCATCGACCCTCAACACTTCCTGGATCCAGTGAAGAGGAATCGGATCGGGTACGACGTCGGCCGCCAGATGGTCCGTGAGGGGTTGCTGGATGCCGATTCGTTCTGGGGCACGACCAACTGCAACGGCATCAATGCCCAGGGGGAGATCTGCGGGGTCACCACCACCAGCGGGTTGGCGTGGAAGATCCCAGGGAGAGTGGGGGATTCGCCCATTTTGGGTGCAGGACTCTACGTGGACGGAGATGTCGGCGCGGCCGGTTCGACGGGACGAGGGGAGGCGAACCTGTACAACCTGACGTCCTTTCTCATCGTCGAATTCATGCGGCAGGGGAAACATCCCATGGATGCGGGCATGGAGGCCCTGGAAAGGATCAGGTCGAACACCGTGGAGCACCGGTTGTTGAATGAACGGGGGGAGCCGGCCTTCGACGTCCGCTTCTTCATCCTCAACAAGAAGGGTGAGCACGCCGGGGTGGCCATGTACGGTGCCAGGGAAAGCCAATATGCCTTGTGTACCGAGAATGGCTCGGAGGCCCGTCCCCTGGAAGGTCTCCTGGAGGGGGCGCCGGACGGTTGAGCTGACGGAGAAAACATGTGAGCAAAGAGGACTCGAGACCGGTCCGGCGATGTCTCTTCTGCCATTCCCCCTTTGCTGAGGGATGGCGTTTCGGGGAGTTGCCGCCGGCGTGGAGGCTAGCCTTCGATCCGGGGCGAGGCCGGATCTGGGTGGTGTGCGACTCCTGCTATCGCTGGAACCTCTGGCCTCCGGAAGAACAGGGCTCGGCCCTCCAGGCGCTGGAGCGAGTCGCCGCCGATCGGGGGCAGGTCCTGGCCCGGACGGAGAACATCACGCTCCTGGCGGTGGGTAACATGATCCTCATTCGCGTCGGCGACGCCACCCTCCATGAACGAGCTTGGTGGCGATACGGGAGGGATGTCCTCACCCGGGAGAAAGCCTGCCGAAGCGCCGGCGCCCGGATCAGCGCTTATGCCTACGGGGCCCTGGCGGCTGTTGCCGAGAGCGTCGGCCTGGGGGACCGGAACTTCAAGGTCCGGTTCGAGGAAGGGATGACGGCGGAGGTTCTCCGCTGGCGACGGTTCGGGTGGGCTGCGTGGTTCGGGCGGCTCAAGTGCCCGTCCTGCGGGAGCTATCTCCGAGCGGCCCGCTTCGATCTCTCCTGGTGGTTCTGTCCGAGGCTCGACGAGGATGGGAACCTGGCACTGGGGGTCCCCTGCCCGAGGTGCGACCCATGGACCCCGGAGAAGATCTACCACCTGCAGGGGTACGAGGCCGAGAGTGTCCTCCGAAGGGTCCTGGCCTACCAGAACATCACCGGTGCAGGAGAGCGAACGGTGGAGGAAGCCGTTCGGGAGGTGGAGGCCGCCGGATCGCCAGAGGCTTTCATGAAGTCCATCCTGAGAGACGGCCCTTTCCTCCGGGAATTGGCCTTTCCCCAGGCTGTGGCCCTGGAGATCTCGTTGAACGAGGGGTTCGAGCGCAGGGCTCTGGAGGTGGAGGCCCGGGGCTTGGAGTTCATGTGGCGCCGTGAGGAGGAGTTGGCCCGCATCATGGAGGAAGAGTTGGATTCCCGGGGTCTGCGATCGAAGTGGCGGACACGCCTGGATCGCGCTTCGCCGACGGATCTCGGCTGAGGTCCCCTCGATTACCTGACCGAAGGGGGGAGCCAGATTGCCCCGGCAGCACGGCTCGCCCCCCCAGCGCGGCTCGCCCCCCCAGCGCGCGTCCCGCCATTACTCAGACAGGCCCCTGGCGGTTCGGGACGGCTGGAGAGAGCCGAATCGTCTTTACTACCCTGGGCCTTCCGGCGGGGAAGCGAATCAGGAGAGCCGACTGCTCTTCCGTCTCCCCTCGGACCTCGACGCCGTCGTCGTCCACGGTTACCGCTGCCCCCAGGAGCCTCACGGCTTCCTGGGTCCCACCTTCTCCCTCCACGGAAAGAACCCAGTCTTCGCCGTCTCTGAGAAAGTCGAGGATCCGGATTCCCCCGCTCATGGCTCCAGGAGAGAGGGTCGGTTGAGGCTCCGTGTAGGCCTCCAGGCCTCCGACCCACTGAAAGGAGAGCCGAACCGGTGCTTCCTCCCGGAGAGTGAACACCATCTCCTGCTGGATGTCGTGAAGCCCCTGTTGCTGGCGGCCCAGGGCGGCATCCACGCTGGCCGAGGCGCGGACCTCGGTGGCGCCCAAGGGGATGGCCTGGACGTAGGTCATCTCCACTTCCGGGCCTGTGGACTGAAGCTGCACCTCCACACCTTGGAGGTTTCTCCGGTACCTGACCTCGATGGAGGTTTCGCCGACCCGAAGGTTCCGGGCCGAAAATCCGGTCCAACGGGGGTGGGGTTGGGGGGCGAGGCGCGTGCGAGCGCGGGGTGCATCGGGCGCCCAGCCCAGAAGACCTCTGGCAAGGGGGGTCACCAGCATGGAAGAGGCGAAGAACTGATGAGGTACGGTGGCATCGAGGGTCTGGTAAAACGCTCCGGAAAGGTTCTCGGGATGCCTCCCCAGGCTCCAATCTCCGTGGAGTCTCCAGAGGGCTTCCAGGAGCGGAAATCCATTCCAGGGCCGACGGTATTCATATTGAGCCCAGGCGACGAAGCCCGTCATGAAAGGCCAGACCATGCCGTTGTTGTAGTGGAGCGGGTCGTAGAGTCCGCTCTCGGTAGAGAGGAGGCGGGCGCCCCAATTGGTGGCGATGGCGTCCCCGGCCAATGCCCGGAGGCTGCCTTCGGCCTCCTGGCGGTCCATGAGCCCGAAAGCCAGTGCCGTGGCGGGCCAGGCGGTGAGGTTCCCGTTCGTACCGCCACCTTGCAGAATTCCGAAGGCATGGTGGCCTTCCTCCGGCATCCAGTAGCGGCGGTTCAGGGTAGCCGTCGCTCTTGCTCCCAGGGACCGCGCTTCGTCGGAGAGAGAGGCTTCTCCCAGAGTCCCGGCCATGTCCGCAACTCCGTGGATAGCCTGGACCCATACGGCGGCCAGATAGATGTCCTGGTGGATGCCCTCCCCGAGGCCTCCGACCTCGATGGCCCCCAGGCCGCCGGTAGTGTTTTCGATGATGCCGTCGCCGTCCGTCTCCACACTCAGGCACCACTGGTAGGCCCTTTCTACCGCCGGCCAAAGCTCCCCTAGCAGCTCGCTGTCCCCGCTGGCGAGCCAGTACTGCCAGAGGGCCACGATCCAATAGGGGGTGGTGTCGGCGTGGTAGTAGGCGTACGGATAGTCGTCGAACCAGGGCAGGTAGGCAGCCGACTGGCTGATCTCGTGGGGCATTTTCCCGTCGTTGCGCTGGTATCGGGCCATGAAACGGAGGCCGTCCGCCACCTCGTCCCACTGACCCGTGGCATCCATAGCCAGAGAGTTGATGGAGGCATCCCCTCCGAAAAACCAGCCGAAACCGGGGCGGAGGCTGGTACCCGAGGGGCCCCAGCCCGCCACCAGACCGCAACCCAGGTCCGGGTTGCACACCCTCTGCTCTCCGAGGTTGATCTTCGCCCATTCGACCACGGCCTCCGGGTCGACCAGCGCCGAGCCCCGGAACTGGTCCTGGGCTGAAGTGGGGTTGTCCGATGCAATAGGCCGGTCGGGTTTCCAGGAAGCATCGAAGGTAAGAGTCCGACGGCTTGCCTCTCGAGCTTCTCCCATGACCTCCTCGGGGAGATGGCCGGCCCGGGAAAGGAGCTCCCGGTAGGTTTCCAGGACTTCTTCCCTGGGCGAGATGCCCCCGACGATCCCGATGGGAATGAACTCGTCCTCGGCCCGCTCGAGATCGACGGGGATCACGAAGACCGAGGGTGCTTCGGCCAACCTGTGGGCCGGGTGGGCCGAGGCCTCAACGGCCCAGGGGGAGCCGATGACGGCGTTTTTCTGCCGTTGGCTCTCCGACAGGACGAAGGCCCGATTCCCCTGGTCCCAGAAGAGATATTGCCCCCCGAACCCACCGGGCCAAGCCAGTTGGAGCACCGGCTGGAAGCCGACCTGGATTTCCAGGTCCACCACTGCATCCACTTCCAGCAGGATGAGGATTCCCGGCAAGTCCCGGGGAGCCACCACATGCTGCCGGACCACGAACCCCTCATGGCTGTAAGTCACCGCCACGTGTCCAGGACCCGCCTCCACCCTCTTCGCTACGTTCTTGCCGGGAATGGGTTGGGCGTACCTCGGGGTGGAAAAGCTCAACTGGATGTTTTGGGCCACCTTCAGCGGGTGAACCCAGACTTCTCCCTCTCCGGTTTCGAACCCGAGCCAGGCTGCCTCCGAGCCGACTGCTCCCAGGTATTCACCGGGGCGAGAGGTACCCTCCAACCGAATCCATTCGGCAGGACCGATCTCCCGCCGCGGCACCAGGATTTGCGACACCCAGTCGCCCTCGGTCTCGGATTGGGCCGCGACGGGGTGGGCGGGGCTGACAATAGTCGATGCCGAGAGACATGCCAGGGCGGCAACGCCAAGCCAGATCGGGCGGGGGGAGATGAGCTGTGCCAATGCCATTGTTCTTCCTCTAGGAATGCCGATAGGGATGCCGGTCATGCCGGCGTGGGGTCGCCGGTATGGGGGCGCTGGCCTAATTTGCCCCGTCCCCTCCTGTCTTGCCACATGGAGCTTGAAGGGGACCCACCGCCGGGTAGCGGGGTGAAACCGGTAGCTAGAGAGACTCCGTAAGGGTTTGGAGCCGTACACGGGTCCGTCGGACGGATTGGGGAAGGCTCCCCGGGTCGTCCGACTCCTTCTGAGCGCAGGCAAGGACGAACTCATGACCCCCTGGGTCCGCCGCCTCCTGATTGCCAACGTCGTCGTCTTTCTGTTGACGTCCACCGGGACGGTGGACGGACGCTGGTTGGCGCTTTTTCCCCCGGCGATCCTGATTCAGCCCTGGGGCGTGTTCACCTACATGTTCGTGCATGCCAACTTCATGCACATTCTCTTCAATATGATCGGCCTTTTCTTCTTCGGGCCCCGCCTGGAGATGCAGCTGGGATCTCGGCCGTTTCTGAACCTCTATCTGCTCAGTGGCCTGGGTGGTGCGGCCCTCTCCTTCGTCTTCGCCTGGCACGCGGCGGTGGTGGGGGCATCCGGCGCCGTCTTCGGCGTACTCCTGGGGTTTGCCTACTTCTGGCCCAAGGAACGGATCTTCATCTGGGGGATCCTTCCAGTGGAGGCCCGGTGGCTGGTGGGTGCATTGGCGGCCATGTCCCTCTACAGCGGCTTCTCGGGGGCCGACGCCGGGGTCGCCCACTTTGCCCACCTGGGAGGGTTCGTCGGTGGGTACGGCTATCTCCGCTGGCGCAAGAGGAAGTATCTCCGGCAGTGGAAACCCATGGCCACTCCGAAGGATCAACTGGCCAAAGCGGCGAAACGCACTCGCCATGGAGAGGCCATGCGTCGCTGGAGCACGATCCGGGTGGAAGACCTCCACGAGTTGAACCGGGAGGAGGTAGAGCGGCTCCTTGCCAAAGCCAAGGAGTCAGGTGCCGGGTCCCTTTCCCCCGACGAAAAGGCCGTGTTGGACCGGTTCGCTACGCCCCATTGAGTTCGGGCCGGAGGCCCCCCGGGCCCCGGGCCGGAGGCCCCCTGAAACCCGGGGCTGGCTTCTGTACGGGCCGCTGCCCAAGTTCCCTTTCAGACCCAACTGTCATTTCATCTGGAACCAGGTGGTCACCATGCTGACACGCACGAGATGGGCATTTTTTCCCCTGGCCATAGCGTTTCTCCTCCCGGGGTGTGAGGGCTCTCCCGATAGCGACATGGCCGACATGGTTCTGGTCAACGGGAAAGTGGTGACCGTGGATCCCAGCCGCCCGGAAGCCGAGGCCATCGCCGTGAAAGGGTATACGATCATGGCGGTGGGAACCTCCGACGAGGTGGCGGAGCTCATCGGGCCTGAGACGGAGGTCATCGATCTCGAGCAGCGACTGGCCATCCCGGGCTTCATCGACTCCCACGGCCACTGGATGAGCCTGGGGCACTCGAAGCTCATCCTGGACCTCACTCAGGCCCGAACCTGGGACGAGATCGTCGCCATGGTAGGTGAGGCGGTGGCCGGGGCTGAGCCGGGGGAATGGATCCTGGGTCGGGGTTGGCACCAGGAGAAGTGGGATGTGGTGCCGACTCCCAACGTGGATGGAGTGCCCCTTCATGGGGGCCTTTCCGACGTGTCACCTGACAACCCGGTGCACCTGACCCACGCCAGTGGTCACGCTTCCATCGCCAACGCGATGGCCCTTGAGTTGGGTGGGATCGACGGGTCCACTGCTGACCCGGCGGGTGGAACGATCGTAAAGGACGCAGCGGGCCAACCCACCGGACTTCTGCGGGAGACGGCCCAACGACTGGTCAGCCGGGCCTACGCCCATTCCCAGGAGGGGCGGAGCGCCGAGGAGATCGAAGCTGAAGAGCGGGATGCGGTTCGCTTGGCTGGAGAAGACGCCCTGTCCAAGGGTGTTACGAGCTTCCACGATGCCGGCTCCAACTTCGCCACCATCGACTTCTTCAAAGAACTCGAAGCTGAAGGAAGCCTCCCCGTCCGGCTCTATGTCATGGTGCGGCGGGAATCCAACGAAGACATGGTAGCCCGCCTGCCGGAGTACAAGATGCTTCCGGAGGGGAACGACTTTCTGACTGTCCGATCCATCAAGCGGCAAGTGGACGGAGCCTTGGGAGCCCATGGGGCCTGGCTTCTGGAGCCCTACGAGGATCACGAGAGCGTGGGCCTGGTCCTGGAGCCCCTGGAGGACATCATGGGAACAGCCCGGGTGGCCATCGAGCACGGCTTCCAGGTGAACACCCACGCCATCGGGGATCGAGGAAACCGGGAGATCCTGAACCTATATCAACGGGCTTTCGCGGAAGCGGGAGTTCTGGGCGAGGACCTGCGCTGGAGAATCGAACACGCCCAGCACCTTCATCCGGACGATGTGGGCCGGTTCGCGGAACTGGGTGTCATTCCATCCATGCAAGCGATTCACTGTACCAGCGATGCACCCTGGGTCTACCAGCGCCTGGGGGCGGAGAGGGCGGGGAGCGGTGCCTATCTCTGGAGGGACCTCATCGATTCGGGCGCGGTTGTGAACAACGGCACCGACACGCCGGTGGAGGACGTGGATCCCATCCCCGGGTTTTATGCCTCGGTAACCCGAATCATGCCCGACGGGGAAGCTTTTTTCCCGGACCAGGCCATGACCAGGGCCGAGGCCCTTCAATCGTACACCCTGAATGGCGCCTACTCGGCCTTCGAGGAGGACGTGAAGGGGTCCCTGACTCCGGGCAAGTATGCCGATATCGTGGTTCTGTCCAAGGACATCATGACGGTTCCGGAAGAGGAAATCCTGGAAGCCGAGGTGGTCTACACAATCGTGGGTGGCGAAATCCGTTACCGCGGGTTTTGACCGGGAGGACCCGAGGCTCAGAAGGGCTGGAAATTGGCCAGGACCCCTCCGAGAAAGGCCAACAGGGGTATGACGAAGAGCAGAGGACCGGCCAGAGCCGCTTTCCGGTAGGGCAAGGCCACCAACGCACCCAGCAGCACCCAAAGGGCCAGTTTCGCCCAGATCCATCCAGGGAAAAGGCCATCGGATTCCAGGTTCAACCGAGCCAGGAGGCCGAAACCACCAGTCAGCGCCGCGAGTGCCCCAAAGCCGTGGATGA
>JASFVN010000146.1:0-10172 GCA_050049805.1 Gemmatimonadota bacterium | reverse complement strand
GGAGAATCGAGGTGACCATGTCGTTGAAAAGCCGCATGTACTGCCGGTATTCTTCCGGCTGCCCCGCGTAGTATTCCGCGTATTCCTTGGTGTTTCCTCCGGTGCAGAAGGCCTTGTCTCCCGCTCCCGTGAAAACCACGGCCACGCACGCCCGGTCGTTCGCCGCCCGGCGCATGCCCATGATCACGCCCTTCACCATGTCCGTCGTATAGGAGTTGTACTGGGCAGGGTTGTTCAGGGTGATCTGGATGGCGTGGAGGCCATCAATGACGGTTCCCGCCTTGTCGTAGATGGGCCGCTCCTCGTAGAGGACGCCATCGTAGTCGAAAGCTGAATCGATATTGTGGTCCTTGAAGGACATGGCCTAACCCTCCGGTGTGAGGATGACACGACGGGAGATCTTGCCGTCGTGGAGTTCTTTGAATACCTGGTTGATTGCCGCCATGGGGCGGTACTCGATGAAGGGACCCAGCACCACCTTCCCAGCCAAAACCAGGTCCACCAGGGCTGGATAGTGCTCGGGCAGGCATCCCCACACACCCTCGGCAGTGGCGTCGAAGGCCATGAGATTGGAGAGCCGGATTTCGATCTTCTTGGGGGTGAATCCGACGACCGACAAATAGCCGCCGTGACCCACCAATCCGAAGGCCGTGGTTTGTCCGGCGTCCGTCCCGGAGGTTTCGAAGATCTTCTGCCGGTAGGACGGAATCCCATGCTCCTTCGCCAGGCCCTTGATCGTCCCCCGCATCTCCTTGAATTCGAGCTCGTCGGCGTTGAGAGTAAGGGAAGCCCCGTGGTCCGCGGTCAGGGCCAATCGTTTCTCGCTGACGTCGATGGCGGCCACGTGGGCCCCCAGGGCCGCGGCGATCTGGACACCGAAGGATCCCAGGCCCCCGGCCCCGACAAAGACTGCCAGGTCCCCGGCTTCCAGCCCGCTTCGGACGATGGCCTGGTAGGAAGTGGACACGGCATCCGCCAGAACCGATAGATCTGAAAGGGTGATTCCGTGAGGATTCACCCCGCGGTTGGACAGGTCGGGGACTGGACAGAGGCCGGCCGAAGGGATCCGGAGATGGCTCGCAAACCCCCCGTGCACGTCGCTTCCGGGGAAAATCTGCTTCGGGCAAACACGGCCGTGGCCGCTGAGACAAGCGTCACATTTTCCGCAGGGTGTAACTGCCGGGACCACGACCTGTTTTCCGATCCAGCCCTCCGCACCTTCCCCTGCTTCTACCACCGTACCGCTGACTTCATGGCCCAGAGTGAGGGGGAAGCCGTGCCGGGTCGGCACGCCTTCGTAATAGAACCCGAGGTCGGTGTGACAGACTCCGCAACCGGCCACTTCGACGAGGGCTTCCTCCGGCCCCGGGGTCTCCTCCCGCTCCTCGAGGACCATGGGCTCCCCGCCGGTGTGGACCGTCCACGCTGAGACTTTCATGGGTCATCCTCTATGACTTGAGAAAAAACTAGGACTATGCGAGACGCCTCTTTCAAGGCCCGAGAACCGAACGTCTCTGGTCCGGCGGCCTCAGCTCGAGGCGGTGTACTCCCGGAAGATCTTCAGAACCTCTTCCTCCGAGAGAAGCCGCTCGGATTTCTTGGCCGCATCCAGGATCGCATCGCAGACGCTGTCCTGATCGTCCAGGCCCCGATTGGAGAGGAAAAAGTGCACGTTGGAGGCCCCGGAAAGGTGACCTACCTCGATCTCCTGGGCCCGGCCGATGATACTTGCCGGAACGCCTGAGTACACCCGGTCCGCCAGCCAGGAATCGCCCTTGCATTGGGCCTTGATGACCGCCGCCGCGTGAACGCCGGTGGCGGTTCGAAACGCGTCCTGGCCCACAATGGGTTGGTTCACGGGAATGGGGACGCCTACGGCAGCAGAGACCGTCTCCACATAGGTCTGCAGGGAGGAGAGATCGTCGTCGCGCCAACCCAGGAGCTTCATGTTGACCAGGATCTGCTCCATGGGCGTGTTGCCGACCCGCTCACCGATTCCCAGGGCCGTGCCGTGCACCCGCGTGGCCCCTGCTTCGATGGCCGAGAGGGTGTTCGCCACGTCAAGCCCCCGATCCCGGTGGCCATGCCAATCGATACCGACTTCGCCGGCGACACCCAGTTCTTCCAGCAGGTCCGCCACCCACCTCACCAGATGACTGGTTCCGCTGGGTGTCGCAGAGCCTACGGTGTCGCAGAGGCAGAGGCGGTTCGCGCCGGTGTTCACAGCCGTTTCGAAGAGGATCCTGAGATGCTCCGGCCGGGCCCGGATCGTGTCTTCGGTGACGTACATCACCTTCAAACCCTCGCCTTTGGCGAACCGGACTGCTTCTTCACTGAGGCGGCGGACGAAATCGAATTCCCACTCTTCGGCATATTGCCGAATGGGGCTACTTCCGATAAAGACGCACGTCTCGATGGGGACTCCCGTCCTCTGGACTACGTCGGCGATGGGCTGGATGTCTTCCCGGAGCGTCCGAGCCGCGCAATTGGCCTCGATGTTCAGATTCGCGCTGTCGATTTCACGACAGAGTAATTCCACGGATTCCAACTGCCGGGGCCCGGATCCTGGAAGACCGACGTCAGCCGTCTCGATCCCCATCTGGTCCATGAGATGAAGGATTTTGATCTTCTCTTCGATGGGGGGATCCTGGACGGAGGGACTCTGGAGGCCGTCTCGTAGAGTCTCGTCGTCCAGCATGGCGAGGGGACCCTCTTCGGCCGCACGGGGCTTCCTGCGCGACCAATCGTACACCAACCGGTCTTCAGAAGGAGTCTTCATCTTTCTCCTCGTGCCTGGACCACGGTGTGCCGCTCTGATGGATTGTCGAGGGCAATATGGGCGCCCGATTCCCTCTATGCCAGCCGATCCTGCCTGGGCATTGAGGGGCTTGCTGGCCGAATCCCGAACCAGGTTGTCTTTCCAACTCGGGTCCGGAGTCTCAGATTGCCAGACGTTCTTTGGCCCCCGACGGCCATTCGACGAACGTCTGCAGAGCTGATTCTCAACCCACCCGAGAAGGGGGAGAACCCGATGCTTCCCAAAGCAAGAATCCCCTATGGAACCTGGGGGAGTAGTTACTTCCCGGCTTGGCAGACCTCGGCTCTTGCCCAGGTCAACATTGGACAATTTGCCGGGGAATCCATGGCCAGACTCCTCTCCTTGAGAGGGGTGAAGAAAACCGATTTGGACTACCTGGTCATAGGATCCACTGTCCCCTGGCATTGGAAGTTCTGGACCGCTCCGCTGGTCTCCAGTTGCATGGGCCACCGGCTTCCCGGCTACCACATAGAGCAGGCCTGTGCCACGGGACTGCAAGCGGTTCTGTTGGCCGGGGCCGAGGTGGACACCGGGAGTGCTTCCGTGGTGGGAGTGCTTACCTTCGATCGGACCAGCGACTCTCCGGTGGGGGTTTTCCCCGAGCGACGGGCCCACGAGAGGACCCAGGCTTTGGCCGATGTCTGGGACAACTTCGGCTTCGATCCCGCTACGGGTAGAGCCATGATCACAGCGGCAGGAATCACCGCCCGCAAATACAAGGCGGACCGACGGGAGGTGGACGATGTGGCCTACCTTCGGTACCGGCAGTATTTCGAGGCGAAAGACTCGGGGTTCCTGGCCCGAGTCATGATCCCCTTCGACGTGTTGAACGTCGCCGGACGCCCCCTGGGCCGCGTCGACGACGACTTTGGCATTCGGGAGATTACGTTGGACGGGCTGCGGGCCATGCGGGAGCTGGATACTTGCGTGACCGGTGGCACCCAGACCCACGCTTCCGACGGGATGTCGGGCCTCATCGTAGCCACAGAAGAACGGGCGAAAGAGCTCAGCCCCCGGCCGGAGATCGATATCCAGTTCGTGGCCAAGGCCGAGGCGAGGACTCATCCTTCGCTGATGCCTGAAGCCCCCTGCTTCGCGGTTCAGAAGCTCCTGGATAGGACGGGGCTGACCATGGACGACATGGTGGTGGTGAAGAACCACAACCCCTTCGCAGTGAACGACGTCGTCTTTTCTCAGCTCCTGGGCTACGACTGGCGGGAAATGAACAACACCGGGTGTCCTCTGGTCTGGGGTCACCCCCAGGGTCCGACCCTAACCCGGGTGTTGATCGAGGCCCTGGAAGAAGCTGTGGATCTGGGAGGTGGCCACGTCCTTGTCTTCGGCTGCGCGGCAGGGGACGTGGGCATCGCATCCGTTCTAAAGGTTTCCTGAGGGAGGAGGGCACGATGACTCAGACGATGAGAGAGCCGACCCTCCAGACCCTGGGACTGGGTACGGTACTGGACGTTTTCAAGAATGGCCGCCTCCCGGCTGAGCCGGCGGGGTTGGTGGACAAGGTGTTTGGAGAGAGGGACCAGCGGGGATCCCTGGTCATATCGGGGGCCAACGGGATCGTGGGTGCCGGGAAGACCATGCAGCTGGGTTCCCGCCTGCATCCTTTCGACGTACCCGTGGTGGCCCTGGACCTGCCCGGAGCACCCGATGGTCTCGGAGCCCAATACCCGGGCCTGGTGCAGGCCTTCGGCAGGGAGGGCGCCGACTCCATCATGGCCAGCATCATTCGCATGAGCTATGACGGGAAGAGCCTTCCGGAGGAGCTGAAGGAGCTCCGGCCCCGATTCCTGTTGGAAGCCATCCCCGAGATTCTGGAGATCAAGCGGGCCCACTATCAGGTGTTCCGGGACGCCTTCCCGAACATCGCCATTCGCTCTGTGACCTCAGGGTTCCCCGGCTCCGAACTGGGGGTGGGGATCGCCCATCCAGCCTTCCCCCATGAAATCAACAAGATGTGGGAGGTCGTGGAGCCGGAAGCCTCCGATGTGACTCGGCTCCTCTGGGCGTTGGGCCTGATCCCGGTCCCTGTGAGCGACCATTGGTCTTTCGTTTTGGACGTGCTCTTCTGCGGCATAACCCTGGCGGGCCTCCGCTACCACGAGGCCACCAACATGCCCTTCTGGAAGATCGACAAGCTGGTGCGGAAGCTCGTTGGGCCGAATCCGTTCCGGGCCCACGACGTGATTGGAGCCCAGGGGGCCGACTTCCTCACCTGGTCATGTCTCCATCACCTGAGCGGCACCTACGGAGAGGTCTTCAAACCCACCACCGAGCTCGAAGTGAGGAAGGAGACGGGCCAGACCTGGTACCCGCCCAACCACTTCCGCCCCCTGGTGGACTGGAAGCTGGGTGAAGAGGAGGGCGAGATCTTCAGAACCTGGATTCTGGGCCCTCTGTTCCAAATGGCCAGCCTGATGGTTCATGAGAGTCGGGCTCATTTCGCCAACCTCAACGCCATTGGCGAGCTGTGCGCCCAGTTCAGGAAGGGCATCCTGGCCATGGCCCGGGAAGAGGGAGCCGATTCGCTCATCGGGGTGGTAGAGGCCTATCACGCCCTGCATCCCGCCGCCGCATCCAGTGCCTGGCATCCGGATGCTTTCGAAGCCATGGATTCGCCCGCATGGCAACAGCTCTATGTCAATGCCGAGCATGACGGAGATGTAGGGGTCATCACCATCTCCCGAGAGAGCTACAACGGGGACGTGGACGCAGAGCTGAACCGGGCCATGGACTGGCTCAAAGCTGAAGGGGTGGACCGGGTGATCCTCACCGGTGATTTCCATCTTTCCACCCAGATGATCGGCGCCGACGTCTCCGAGTTCTTCCCTGCAGTGGAGGAAGAGGAGGAGGGTTTCCGGATTTCCGCCGCCTGGTCCCGTACAGCCAGGCGCTTGGAGGAGGACTTCCAGGTATCGGTGGGGGTGGTGAACGGGAAGCGGTGTCTGGGTGGGATGCTCGAGCTCCTCATGCACTGCCACTTCCTGGTCGCCGTGGAAGGATCCCAGCTGGGTATGCCCGAGGTGACCCTGCCGGTTCTGCCGGGAATGGAGGGTTGTCACTGGCCGTTCCGTAAAACGTCGTCGGACGAGTGGGGGAAAGTCCTTACCCTTCTCCTGAGCGGGAAGGCCGTGAAGGCCTCGGAGGCTGTGGGATGGCTGATTGATTACTCGGGTCCGTTGGATGAAACGCTGACCACCGCCTGGACCCTCGCCTCCGGAGGCGATTCCGTTTTGAAACGCCGCCAGGTGGAGGACGGTGCCATGTCAGGCGTGCCCACCGACGCCCCAGGCCTACCGGAGGCCGATGGAGAGATGGGGCGGGCGGCCCGGAGCGCCTTCGTGGCGTGCATCCAGGGAGCATGCGGGGCCACCCTCCCTGAAGCTCTGGAACTCCAGGCTCGGCATTCGGCGGCGTTCATGACCTCCAAGGCATGCAAGAAGGGCGAGGTCGGGAATCAGTACACCAGGACCATGGCGGTCTAGGAGAAGAATCCGAGTGCCGCGTGAAGGCGGCAACCTACGAGAAAGGCAGGTAGGGTCGTGGACCTAGGACTTCAGGGGAAGGGTGCGATTGTCACAGGAGGCAGCCTGGGGATCGGCGCCGCCATAGCCCGCGTTCTGGGCAAGGAAGGTTGCAACGTGGCGGTGAACTATCGACGCCACGATGCCGAGGCGAAGAAGGTGGTGGAGGACATCGAGGCTATGGGAGCCAAGGGGCTCGCCATCCAGGCCGACGTGTCCTCCTACGCCGATGCCGAAAAGATGGTGGCCACGGTGGTGGAGGAGTTCGGCCGCTTCGACATTCTGGTCTGCAACGCCGGTATCACCTGGGACGGGGTGATCTGGAAGATGTCCGAAGATCAATGGGACCAGGTGATCGGCGTGAACCTCAAAGGCTACTTCAACTACAACAAGGCCGCCGCCCTCCACTTCAAGGAGACGAAATACGGCAAGATCGTGAACATCTCCTCCATCAATGGGATGCGCGGAAAGTTCGCCCAGGCCAACTACGCCGCCAGCAAGGGCGGGGAGATCGCCATGTCAAAGTCGCTGGCGAAGGAGCTGGGCCGTTTCAACGTCAACGTGAACGTGGTAGCGCCGGGGATGGTGCTGACCGACATGATGGAAGCTTTGGCTCCGGAGTTCAAAGCCGCGGCCCTGGGCGAGACCGTTCTCGGCCGTTTTGCGACTCCGGAGGATTGCGCGAATCTGGTGGCCTTCCTCTGCTCGGATATGTCCAAGCATATCACCGGGGAAGTCATCAAGATCGACGGGGGTCAGTACATCTGAATTCTTGAACCACTCAAGCGTCCGGAAGGCGGCGGCCTTGGGGCGCGAGCGGAGATAGCTAATGTCACGAGTCGGAGTCATCGGGATCGGGCACGGACGGTTTGGACGAAGGTCGGACGCAACCGTGCAGGAGCTGGCCTTCGAGGCCTTCCGGGAAGCAATGCATGACGCAGGGATCGAGAGGGGGGAGCTGGATGCCTCGGTTATCGCTGCGGTGCCGGAATATCACAAGCAGCGGTCGGTGGCGGGGGTGGTGCAGGAATACCTCAACCTGAATCCTCTTCCCACCTGGCTCACGGAGGTGGCCTGTGCTTCCGGAAGCGCAGCCATCAGGACCGGATGGATGGCGATCCAGTCCGGGCTTCACGACGTCGTTGCGATCATTGGATGCCAGAAGATGACCGAGCTGGAGACGGCGGACATCCTGGCTCTTATGGGGCGGGTAGGGGAGGTGCAGTGGGAGAGCGTCTTCGGCACGACGTTCCCCGGTTACTACGCTCTCTTCGCCACCCGGCATATGCATGACTACGGCACCACCCGGGATCAGCTCCTGGAGGTGGCCATCAAGAACCATTACTACGGTGCCCGGAACCCCAATGCCCTCTTCCAGAAGGAGGTAACGAAAGAGAAGGCGCTGGCTTCCGATCCAGTGGCGTCTCCCTTCTGTGTGTACGACTGCTGCGCCAATGCCGACGGTGCGGCGGCCCTCATTCTGGCCAGCGAAGACAAGGCCCGGGCCCTCGCCGGGGACAAGGTTGTGTGGCTGGATGGCGTCGGGTGTGCCACGGCAAGCATGTCCGTACTGAGGCGGCCCCATCTGACTGGCCTCCCATCCGCCTCCGAAGCCGCCTCTCAGGCCTACGCCCAGGCCGGGATCGGACCTCAGGACATCAAGGTCGCAGATGTCCACGACTGCTTCACCATCGCGGAGATCATGGCCTACGAGGACCTGGGCTTCTGTGAGAAGGGGCAGGGAGGTCGGTACATCGAGGAAAGGAAACCCTACATAGAAGGCGGAGGTGTGGCGGTGAACGTGGACGGAGGTCTCAAGTCCAAGGGCCATCCCATCGGTGCGACGGGGGTGTCCATGGCCTATGAAATCTGCCGGCAGCTTCGAGGCGAATGTGGTGAGAGGCAGGTACCCAACGCGGATGTGGGGCTGACTCACAACGTGGGCGGGATCGGGCAGTACTGTTTCGTCCACGTCTTCAAGAACAACTAGGAGGGTCTGATGTTCAGTTGGTTCGGAAGGGTCAGCTTCGTCCCCTACTCGAAGGTTCAGGACTTCGCGGTGCACCTCCGCAACGGCTATCTCATGGGCACCAGGTGCACTGCCTGCGGCTATCAGACCTTCCCCCCA
The DNA here is from genome assembly GCA_050049805.1 of Gemmatimonadota bacterium. Taxonomy (GTDB): domain Bacteria; phylum Gemmatimonadota; class Gemmatimonadetes; order Longimicrobiales; family Gaopeijiaceae; genus JABDNZ01. The sequence goes on along the minus strand of JASFVN010000146.1, from coordinate 1,690 downwards.
AGGGCCGACTGTCCGGAATGCATGAGTGAGGACTACGAGTTCGTGGAGTACTCGGGGAAGGGAAGGGTGTGGACCCACACCCGCATCGACGCGGCGCCGACGGGATTCGACGACGACGTTCCTTACACCTGCGTTGTAGTGAATCTCGAGGAAGGCGGCCGACTCATCGCCTGGTCCGGGGAAACCCTACCCCAATCTGACGTTGAAATCGACATGGACGTTCAGGTGGTGCCCCGGATCTTCGAGGACACACCGGACATTCGGGTGTACTACACGGTTGAGAAGCCTGGCACCACCTGGCACAAAGCGCCCGAGCCGCATCTGGGATAGGGGCTGGAGACCCACCTGGAGTAGAACGCGGGAGCCTTCGGTCGACTGAGGGTTCCCGCTTCCTCTTGGTGAGGGGCCCCGCTTCCCTTTGGTGAGGGGCCCCCGGACCCTCATTGGTTTTGCGGGTTATCTACTCTACAACGAAGTCCCCAGCGCCCGTTCTTTGAGAGACGCCCGACTGGGACGTCCCGAACGCAGTTCCAAGGAGGGCGCTAGCAGATCCAGGAGCAGACGGTCTTATGTGGATGCGTTTCTGCTTGTCGGCGACCCTTGTCTTCGCCATTTCGTCTTGTTCGGATGACCCCGCCCGCCCGGATTCCGACCCGGAGTCCGAATCCGATCCCGCTGCGGTTTCCCAGGAGATCGTCTCCTGGTTGCAGGCCAACTCCCACTCCTTCACCACCTCCGAGGCCGGGTCCGGACTCGACGATCTCCAGTTTCTGAAGGAGATGGTGGGCGATGCCCGGGTGGTATCTCTCGGCGAGGCCACCCACGGGACCCGAGAGTTCTTCCAGATGAAACACCGCGTGCTGGAGTTCCTGGTGAAGGAGATGGATTTCAACCTCTTTGCCATCGAAGCCACATGGCCCGAGTCCAACCTGGTGAACGACTACGTGCACGGCGGCGATGGAGACCCTGCCGTCCTCCTTTCCGGCCTCTACTTCTGGACCTGGAACACCCAGGAGGTCCTGGACATGATCCTCTGGATGAGGGCCCACAACGGAGCTCCTGGAGACGATCCTCCGGTGAGTTTCCTGGGGTTCGATATCCAATTTCCGGGGCTGGCCATCAGGAACGTCATCGAGTACCTGGAGGCCGTGGACCCGCCGGCGGCGGACCACGCCTTCGATCTTTACGGATGCATGCGTCCGTTCGCAAACGGTCCCAGCGGTTTCCCGGGGACTTTCGGGAGCTACCGGGACCAGGGACGGGTGTATCAAGACAACTGTGTCCCAGACATTCTTACGGTTCAGGACTCTCTCCTGGCCCACGAAACCGAGTATACCACGGTTTCCTCCGTCGAGGAGTTCGCCAGGGCGGCCCGAAGCGCTCGGATGGTGATTCAGTTCGAGGACATGGCGTCATCCAGAACTGACGGGGCTCGGGATCGATACATGGCGGAGAACGCCATCTGGCTCCTGGACCAGGCCGGACCCGAGGCCAAGATCGTCCTCTGGGCTCACAACGGTCATGTAGCCGACAGCCCCACCTCTTTCGTTGCCGGGTCCATGGGATACCATCTGCAACAGCACTACGGAGACGAGATGGTAATTGCCGGTTTCGACTTCTATCAGGGAGGATTTCAGGCTATTACCCAGAGTAGCTCAGGCACCTACACGGGGCTGGACGAACACTCGGT
>JASFVN010000491.1:0-3244 GCA_050049805.1 Gemmatimonadota bacterium | reverse complement strand
CTCGGGGTCTTCTCTCTGATGCTTCTTGGGGGTCTGGAGCTCCACCCTCGGGAAATCGGGAAGGCATGGGGACCGTCTCTCGCGGTGGCGCTGTCCGCCATGGTCCTTCCCCTGGCATTGGGCACGGGAACCGCCTGGGTCGTTCTTCCTGACTCGGACTACAAGGCAGCCCAGGCCCTCTTTGTGGGTGTCGGACTGGCCATCACGGCGGTCCCCGTTGCCATCCGAGTGCTCATGGAGCTGAATCTGCTCCAGTCGAAGCTTGGGAAGGTCACCGTTTCGGCGGCGGTGTTCGACGACGTTCTCGGCCTGATCCTGCTGGCCGGCCTGACCGCCCTCATCCGCACCGGCGGGCTGCCTGGGGTTACGGATCTCCTGGCCATTCTGGGAAAAGTGGGCCTGTTCTTTCTGATCACCACGGTCACGGGCGTCTACCTTCTTCCTGCCATGGGGCGATTCCTCAGACGACTCCTGAAGCTCGAGGAGCTGGAGTTCAGTTTCCTTCTCATCATCGCTTTCGGATTCTCGGTCCTGGCCGAGGTCCTGGCCATGCATTTCATCGTGGGTGCCTTCCTGGCAGGGTTGTTCTTCGAGCGGAGTACGATCGACGAGAAGGTGTTCCAGGATGTGAAGAAGAAGCTCACGGCCCTGACGAGCGGGTTCCTGGCTCCCATCTTTTTTGCCTCCATCGGTTTCCAGCTGGAGTTGAGTGCTCTTACAGCCATGCCTGGATTCGTCGGGATCCTGGTTGGCATCGCCTTTTTCAGCAAACTCGTTGGGGCCGGCCTCCCGGCTCGTTTCACGGGGTTCGGTTGGAAGGACTCCGCCGTCATTGGTACCGCAATGAGCGCCCGGGGAGCGGTGGAGTTGGTCATAGCGGGCATCGCCCTCCGGGCTGGGCTCTTCCAGCAACCCTCACCTCCTCCTCCCATCGTGGAGAACCTCTTCTCGGCCATCGTCATCGTGGCCATCGTGACCACCGTGATCGTACCCATAGCCTTGCGGTTTCTGCTCAAGAGGGACGAAGACGGATCCGGCGATGGCTGAGCCAGGGGGCGAGGCCCCCGGGCCCCAGAACCGACGGAGCTGGCAGAGGGCCCCTGCGCGAATTCCAACCTCATTTCTATCCCCCTCCTGTATCGGGTGGAATGGAGGATTGCCGGACCCCGGGCCTAGCTTTGAGCATTCCCCCATCCCTTTGGCGAAAGGCTATTCGTGAAGGCAGGTTCGCTTCCGAGAGTGTTGGTGGTCGGGGCTGGTTTCGCGGGATTGAACGTCGTGAATACCCTGGAAGGCGTGCCCTGCGAGGTCCTCCTGGTGGACAAGCGGAACCACCACCTCTTCCAGCCGCTCCTCTACCAGGTGGCCACTGCCGCACTCTCCCCGGCCGACATTGCTGAACCGGTGCGAAAGCTCCTGCGGGGACGGGAGAATCTCCAGATCCTCCTTGGGGAGGCCACGGAGGTGGACCGGGAGAGCCGTACGGTAACGGTGGACGGGCGGGCCGTCGGATTCGATTGGCTCGTCCTGGCGGCTGGGGCAACCCACGCCTACTTCGGCAACGAACGTTGGGCCCGTCGGGCACCGGGCTTGAAGACCCTGGCGGATGCTCTGGAGATTCGGCGCCGGATCCTACTGACCTTCGAGGAGGCCGAGATGGAGGAAGACCCGGAGGTGCGAGAGGCCAAACTGACCTTCGCCGTTGTCGGCGGAGGGACGACGGGTGTCGAGATGGCAGGCGCCCTCCGGGAAATCGCCGCAAAGACGCTGACGCGAGACTTCAAACGGGTAGACACCTCCCAGACCAAGGTGATTCTGCTGGAGGGATTGGACCGGGTCCTCCCGGCCATGTCTCACCGCGCCTCGGAGGAGGCCAGACGCTCCCTGGAGGCTATGGGGGTTGAGGTCCGCCTGAACACCTTCGTCACGGAGATGGATGACGAGGGCCTCTGGATGGAGAAAGAGCGCCTCCTGGCGGCCAACGTCATCTGGGCCGCCGGAGTGAAGGGCGCTCCCATTGCCGAGACCCTGGGAGTGGAGCTGACCCGCCAGGGGAAGGTCCCCGTGGCTGCCGATTGCTCCCTCGCCGATGATGCAACGGTGTTCGTGGTGGGCGACCTGGCCCACCTGGAGGATCCCGACACCGGGGACCCGGTTCCCGGGGTAGCCCAGGCGGCGATTCAGATGGGCAGGTTCGTGGGAGAGACCCTGGCAGATTCAGTGGCCCGGGCGGAGCCGCTTCCGAAGCGCCGACCCTTCAAGTACAAAGACCGCGGAACCCTGGCCACCATCGGAAGGGCCCGGGCGGTAGCAGACATGGGTGACGTTTTCGTGTCGGGTTTCCCGGCCTGGATCCTCTGGAGCATCGTCCACCTCACCTTTCTGGTGGGCTTTCGAAACAAGCTCATGGTCATGATGAACTGGGGGTGGCAGTGGCTCAGCCAGACGCGGGGAGCCCGACTGATCACAGGTCGGGCGCAGGTAGACGTGGAGGACCCCATCGAGTTATGAGGCCAATCGGGGCCGGGCACAGTCAACCCTCGGTTTCGAGTTTTCGGTTTTTTCTTTCTCTCAAGGCTCTTCGCTTGATGTGGTCCTTCCCTTTCTCACCCGGCTTGACGAGGAACCAGATTGTCAGAACTGCGGCAGTCAAACCTGCCACAATTCCCAGGGCGAGGTGAATCCAGCCGAGGGGCAACCCGGAGTCGGAGGAGGCGCCGGGCAGGACCTGCCGCGAACCGGTCAGGATAAGGATGTTCAGGACGGTGGTGATCATGGCTCCGACGATCAGTCCCGGACTTCGCTCTCCGCTCGGTCCGTTGCTTCTTTCAGCTCATTCCAGGCACCCTCTACCCCTGACTTGAGTTCGTCCCAGGCTGCCTCGCCTCGGTCTGTAGCCTCGTCCATTCGCCGCATGAGTTCGGCCCGTTTCTCTGAAACCGTCTTTTTCAGGTTGGCGAGACGGGCCTTGGCTTCTCCGGGGCTCTTGGCTATTTGGTTTTCTAGCCGCTGAAAATCCCGGTGCAGCTGTTCGGCACGCAGCCTCAACTCAGCGAGGTAGGCACTCCGTTCCTCCGGCTCCTTGTTCATTCGTGTTCCTTTCATTTGGGGCGGGATGTCGAAATCCAGGTAGCCCGACACGACGCTGTATGGGTCCCGCCAGACATAATCGGGGCTCATCTCGAAGGCCTCTTTGTACGGCTTGAGGTCCGAAGAGAAGAACCGGGTCTCTCGACCCGCCTTC
>JASFVN010000490.1:0-3249 GCA_050049805.1 Gemmatimonadota bacterium | reverse complement strand
CGCCGCCAGCTTGCCGCGAATAACCTCCTCGCCAAATGATGTCCGGGTTTCAAGCCCTTCAACCCTCGGGAAAGAAAATGAGATCAAAAAGCCTCGTGAACCGAATCATTCTCCTGGGCCTCTTCCTGCTGGTGACCCCGGCTGTCCTGGGTGCCCAGGTTGCAGGGAAAAAGGCCCTCACTCACGACGATTACGACATCTGGAAGCGAGTGTCAGCGAATGCCCTGGCCGACAACGGCGATTGGATCGCCTTCGTCGTCTCCCCCCGGGAGGGCGACGGAGTCATGACCCTCCGGTCCCTCGGTGACGAGACCGCCCGGCTGGTGGAGATCGACCGGGGGTCGGGGCCCCGGATCACTCCCGACTCGCGATTCCTGATCTTCACCATCGATCCCATGCAGGCGGTAGTGGACTCCCTGGAGGAAGCCGATGTGGACCGGGACGAGATGCCCCAGGACTCCCTGGGGGTTGTGGACCTCTCCTCGGCCTTCCGGGGAGGGTCCTTCGACGACGGTTACTTCCGGTCCGAGAGAGTGCAAAACTGGAAGACGCCGGCGGACGAAGGCGCCTACCTGGCCTACCTGCTGGAACCGGAGCCCGAGGAGGAGCCCGACTCTACTGCCGCGGGTGAGGAAGCCGAAGAGGCTGCCCCGGCCCGAAGGCCCGGGGGAGGCCGGCCCGGAGCCGCCCGTCGAGGTGGTCAGGAAGATGAAGGAGAGGACCGGCGAAAAGAGGAAGGCGATGTCCTGGTGTTCCGTGACCTTCGAAGCGGAGAGGAGACCCGCTTCGAGGACGTGACCGACTACTACTTCACCAACGACGGGTCCTGGCTCGTCTACGCGGCCTCCAACGAGGACGGGTCCGCCGACGGTGTCTACGCTGTCCGGACCTCCTCCGCCGAGGCCACCCCCATCCTCACTGGTGAAGGGGAATATGCGGCCTTGGCTCTAGCCGACAGCTCGGACCAGGTGGCCTTCCTCACCAACCGGGACGACTGGGAAGCCGAGGGATGGTGGGTCCCCGATGACGCCCAACCTCGCTTCTCGGACAACGGGTCCCGAATCCTCTTCGGAACCGCTCCCCGGCCCCCGGCAGAGGACGAGGAGGAAGAGATCCCGGAAGATGAGCGGGTGGAAGTGGACATCTGGAACTGGAAGGACCCCCTCATTCAACCCATGCAGCTGGTGAATGCGGAGCGGGTCCGGAATCAGACCTACCAGGCCTATGCGTCCACAGACGACCACCAGGTGGTGCAGCTGGGGAGGCTGGACATCCCGCGTGTGAGTATCGCCCAGGGAGACGAGGGAGAGCTGGCCGTCGCCACCACGGACCAGATGGTCAAGTATGGCTGGGACGTCTCCCACGACGGGTCGTATGTCGACGTTTACCTCATGGACGTGGCCACGGGAGAGGCCGAGCTGGTCATCGAGAAGATCAAGAACGCCGGAGCGAATCTTTCGCCCACTGGACGATACCTTACCTGGTGGGATGGGATCGCCAAGCATTACATGTCTATGGACGTGAATACCAGGGAGGTCCGGAACCTTACTGAGGGCCTCCCCTTCCCCGTCCACAACGAGATCGACGACCACCCTGATATCCCTCGGGCATATGGTAGCCCGGGTTGGTTGGAAGGAGATCAAGCAGTCCTCATCTATGACCGCTTCGACATCTGGCAGGTGGATCCGTCCGGCATGCAGGAGCCCAGGAACCTCACCGAAGGGGTAGGCCGGGCCAACGACATCCGATTCCGTTATGTGAACCTGGATGGTGGAGGTGGCGGACGGTACGGAGGCGGGGGCAGCTCCGAGGGTATCGATCCAACGGAAGACGCCCTCCTGGAGGCCTTCAACATCTACACGAAGCAAGACGGCTTCTATCGGGACCGCTTCGACGGAAACCGGGAACCCCGAATGCTCATCATGGACGACGTGGACTTCAGCCGCCCCACCAAGGCGGAGGACGCCGACGTCTACATCATCACCAAGTCCACCTTCGAGGAGTACTCGGACCTCTGGCTCACGGACCGGGACTTCGAAGAGATGGAGAGGATCTCCTACGCCAACCCGCAGCAGGATGAGTACCGATGGGGCTCCGCCGAACTGGTGGAGTGGATCTCCAATGACGGGATCCCCCTTCAGGGCATCCTCTACAAGCCCGAGGGTTTCGACCCGCGAAATACGTACCCCATGATGGTGTACTTCTATGAGCGGAATTCGGATAACCTGCATCGATACTACGCCCCCAACGCCGGGAGCTCTTCCATCAATTACAGCTTCTACGTGAGCCGGGGCTACGTCTTGTTCGTCCCGGACATCCCCTACGAGATCGGGCACCCGGGGGAGAGCGCCATCGACGCCGTGGTACCCGGGGTCCTGAAGATCCTGGATGAAGGCTATGTCGACCCGGCCCGGGTCGGGGCCCAGGGCCACTCCTGGGGCGGATACCAGCTGGCCTACATGGTCACCCGGACCAACCTCTTCGCCGCCGTGGAGGCCGGCGCCCCGGTCTCGAACATGACGAGCGCCTACGGGGGCATTCGCTGGGACAGCGGGATGAACCGCCAGTTCCAGTACGAGCACACCCAGAGCCGGATCGGCGGCAGCCTATGGGAGGAGACCCTCAGGTACATAAACAACTCCCCCATCTTCGAGGCCGACAAAGTCCAGACACCCATCATGTTCATGCACAACGACGCCGACGGGGCCGTGCCCTGGTACCAGGGCATCGAGCTTTACATGGCCCTACGGCGCCTCCAGAAGCCCGTTTGGATGCTGAACTACAACGGTGAGCCTCACGGACTCAGGCAGAGGCCGAACCAGGAGGACTTCGCCATCCGCATGCAGCAGTTCTTCGACCACTACCTGAAAGACGCTCCGGCGCCGGTCTGGATGGTGGAGGGCGTCCCGGCGGTCATGAAGGGCAAGAAGCTGGGGCTGGAGCTGGTGGATGGGACTGGAGGAGGGGACGGAAAGAGCGGCGGTTAGGACGCTTTCGCGACCCACGTCATGAATCGCCCTCATCCTACCCCTTGAAGAAAACCCGTCGGTGCCAGGAGGCGCCGGCGGGTTTTTCCCATTCGCCTTCGGACCCCCCTACCAAAGCCCTCAGTCCATCAAATCATCCTCCACCAAACCGGCCGCCGGTTCGGGAGGCGCCTTGTCCAGGAGGATGGATACCCACTTCAGATCCGAGGTGTTCTCCAGCATGATCTTCACAATCATGGTAAGGGGCACCGCCAACAGCGCC
>JASFVN010000488.1:0-3288 GCA_050049805.1 Gemmatimonadota bacterium | reverse complement strand
CTGTCCTTCGATGCCCAGGACTCTGGAGAGGGCCACGAAGGAGAGGTTCACCGCGTTCAGCTGAAGCTCGATGCAGAGGAACATGATGATGGCATTCCGGCGGACCAGAACGCCGAAGGTCCCCACCACGAAGAGAAAGGCGCTGACCACGAGGGCTTCAGTGAGGAGTTGTGTACCCATGGCTCGTCACACCCTCCTTTTCGCCAGGGCCAACGCCCCGACGATGGCAACGAGGAGAAGGATCCCTGTGAGCTCGAAGGCCACGACATAATCCCCGTAGAGGGGATGGGCCATGACACCCACGGCCCCCTGCTGGGCCAGGAGGCCGTCGATGACTTCTGCCCCCTGAGCGTTCTGGTAAATCGGAAGCCCTTCGATCCCGCCGTACTGCCGGGTCAGGAACCCTGCCATGGCCCCGGCAATCACGAATGCGAAGATGGCCCAGGCACCACCCTTGAGGTCCTGCTGAAAGTCGTGCCCCAGGTTCAGGAGCATGATGACGAAGAGGAAGAGGACCATGATGGCGCCGGCATAGACGATGATCTGAATGGCCGCCAGAAAATGGGCCTCGAAGATCACGTAGATACCGGCCAGGGAAGCCAGGGTCGCCACCATAAAGAGGAGGCTGGCCACCGGGCTCTTCCGCGTCACCATGGCCAGGGCGCTGCCGATGGCGACGCCGCTGAACACGTAGAAAAAGAACTCGGTGCTCAGGAGAAAGTCGAAGAAGCTCGCCATTGGTTCTCCCCCCTCATTCCGAATCGGGATCCGACGGATCCCAGAGGAGTGACGTGGGATGATCCTGCTCCATGAGCCGGTCCAGGTCGTACACGAACCGGTCCCGGGTGTACTCCGCGTTTTCGAAATGCACCCCCACGTGGATGGCCTCCACCGGGCAGACCTCCTGGCACATTCCGCAAAAAACGCAGCGGAACTCGTCGATCTCATAAACAATGGGATAGCGGTTCCCCTGATCGTCCTCGCCTCCCACCAAGCGGATGCAGTTCGCCGGGCAGACGGTGGGGCAGAGCCCGCAGGCCACGCACTTCGGCCGGCCGTCGGCGTGGACCTCCATACGGTGCGTCCCCCGCCAGCGAGGCGAGAGATCAGGCCGTTCCTCCGGGTACTGGAGGGTGACCTTGTTGGGGTTCACCATATGCTTGAAGGTCAGGGCCATCCCCTTGAGGGTGGCTCGGAGATACGACGTCCTCACGGCTTCGGGGCGTCGTACGACCTTGACGGTTGGTGGCATCTCTATCTCGTCTTTCTCGAGTTCAATCTCCGGAGGAGGCCGAAAGGGCCTCTCGCTCCGATACAAAACGCCTGTGGGCGTCGTAGGCGGCCCCGCTCAGGGTCCGACCCCGATCCAGCACCAACAGGAAGAGCCCGGCACAAATGGCACTCACCACGGTCAGGGCCAGGCCGAAGGTGAAGCCGTACTCGACACCCAGCTGGTTCAGGGCCAGGATGGCAGCGGCCACAACCATGACGTAGGCCAGGGCCACGGGCAGCATGACCTTCCATCCCAGCTGCATGATCTGGTCGTACCGGAACCGAGGTACCGTCCAGCGGACCCAGATGTAGAAGATCACGAAGAAGTAGGTCTTGGCCGCGAACACCCCGAAGGTCAGGAAGGTCTTCCACCACGCCAGATCCGCGGCAATGGGCGCACCCGCAGCGTCGAACCCGCGAATCCACATGTCTCCGTAGAGGAAGGCGTCGTCCCCGGACCAGAAGGGGATATCCCATCCACCGAAGAAGAGGGTGGCCATGAGGGCAGAGGAGGTGAGCATGTGGGAATACTCACCCATGGGATACATGGCGTACTTCATCCCGGAGTATTCGGTGTGAAACCCGCCCACCAGCTCCGACTCCGCTTCGGGCATGTCGAAGGGCATGCGGCTGGTCTCGGCAAAGGCCGAGATCACGAAGAGGATGAAGGCCAGGGACAGGGGGAAGGCGTACCAGAAGTTCAGCTGCTGTTGCTGCCAGACCATCTCGGTGAGCGTGACGTTCCCCGCCAGGAGGAGGACCACTACGACCGAGAGGCCCAGGGCCACCTCGTAGCTCACCATCTGAGCCGAGGCTCTGAGCCCGCCCAGGAAGGAAAACTTGTTGTTCGACGCCCATCCACCCATGACCACGCCGTACACACCCAGGGAGCTCAACGCCAGGATGTAGAGAATCCCGATGGGCACGTCGGCCACGATCATCTCCACCACATGATCCCCGATCGGCAGCGGTGCTGCGAAGGGCACCACGGCGAAGGTCACCAGGGCCGGTGCCAGGGAGATCACGGGGCCCATCCAGAAATACGGCTGGGCCGCCGCAGCCGGCATGGTCTCTTCCTTGAGGAAGTTCTTCAACCCGTCGGCCACCGGCTGGAAAAGGCCGAAGGGCCCCACACGGTTCGGCCCGTACCGGTCCTGGATAAACCCGGCGACCCGCCGCTCCACCAGCGTGGTGAGGGCCACCACACCCATCACGCCGCCGAACACGGTCAGGACGATGATGGTCTTCTCCAAAAGGAACAGTGTTTGTTCGTTCATGGGCTCGCTGCCTCAGTCCCCCGCGACGCCGGCGGATTTCTTCCCTTCGGCGCCTCGGGTTCCCATATCCCCATAGGTGATCCCACTGAACTCGGCTACCTCGCCAGCGACGCGGCTGAAAGCCTGGTCGGCACTGACGGGGGCTTCGGTTTCGGTGAGCTCTGCCAAGAGTGCTCCGAGAATGAGCCACCCGGGTCGAGAGGATCCGGGCGACCGGACGGCCGGCCAGAACCGCTGCACTCGGCCCTGGATGTTGGTGTAGCTTCCTTCCTGCTCCGCAAACGTCGTAGTAGGCAATACGAAATGGGCTTTCGCCGCCGCCTCGGACGTGTAGCTGCCGAGATAGACGAAGAGCTCGGCCTGAGCCCCGAAGTCGGGCCCGTAGTCCTCCAGTGGGTCACCTACCACGATGAGAACGCCGGTGTGACCGGCCAGCTCGTCCAGACCACCCTTGGCGTCGTCGTTCCCCACCCGCTCAAAACCGAAGATCTCCGCCCCGTTGACGTTGGGTGCCAGATCCTCTCTCCGAGCCAGGAGAGGGAAACCCGGGAGGAGCACTTCACCCTCGGTTCGCGGCGAACGGAAAACCACGTCCCCGCCACCCACCTGAGCCAGAAGGGCCTTGAGAAGTCCCATCTCCTCGTTGGGGGCGTGGGCCCAGGTTGCGGCTTTGACGTCGCCGGTGGCGTCTTTCAAGGCCTGCAGGAGGTCGCCCAGGGCGTCGGCCCAACCGACCTCC
>JASFVN010000489.1:0-3288 GCA_050049805.1 Gemmatimonadota bacterium | reverse complement strand
CCCACCTCCACAACCCCCCTCCCCGGTCATCTGACCTTTGGAATCCGCCGGGAGGATGATAACGTCGTAGCTCTCCGCGAGGTCACCGGCCAGGATGTGTTCATCCAGCATCCTGGTGTACTCGAAATCGAAGTTTTCCAGGACCAGGCGCGTCCATCCCTCGTCCATGTTTCCGCCCCGGTACCGGTGGTACATCCCGATGCGCTGCTTCTGGATGGGGTAGCTGGTCTCGGGGACATCACCCCGCCAGGCCCGGAAATCCACACCGGTTTCGGAAGCGACCTCCGAAAGCGTTTCAGCTGAAACGTCTCCTCCAACGATGAAATCGCCGGCTTCCAGCCCATCGGCCGGGTGGGCCATGCGCCTCACATCGGCCCCCGCGTCGAAGAGGTGGTTCACCGCCAGGAAGGCGTCGTTCAGTCGGCCATCCAGGACATAAAGCTCGGCTCCGGCCTCGACCTCCCCAGCCGGATCCAACCAGTCCGTGAGTCTGGTGAGGGGAACTTCCATGGGCGTCTTCACCGGATCGGCCCGGACACCCATGAACTCGGCGAAGTTGTCCGAGGACAGGTCGTAGGGCCGAATGGGGTTCCCGTCCGAATCCCGGGTGAAGCTGTTGTCCGGATAGTAGGTCTGCCCCAGGACCCAACGGATGAGGCCACGCTTGGGCTGGGCCATGGAGACCACGAAGGTGCCCGGCCCGTAGACCCGCCCCTCATGGACGAACTCGGCCGAAGCCTGCTCCACCGTCACGCCCTGCCCCAGAAGCTTGTTGACAAGCTTTTTCATGGTGAGGGGGTCATGCTGCAGGGCCGGGATCACGTAAGCCTTCACCTCTCCCTCCAGTCCCCGCTGGATCTGGCGGCTCGACTTGTTGAACGCGTTCCGCAAAACCGTCTTCCGGTTCTTGGCGGCGATTTCCAGAGGGGCGTAGGTGGCCACCTTCTGCATCTCCACGATGTCTCGAACGCGCCACCACCCCCCGGGCCAGGGGCTCGGGAAGGTGGTCTGCTCGGCGTACTCGGGGAATTGCCGGGAGCCACCCAGCTGATCCGGGTGGATGTAGATGGGCGTGGCGAGGCGGGCGCTGGCCCCCTCCGTCAGCATCCCGGCGATGTTGTGGAAGGGGGTGATCCAGTGAAAGCCGAAGTGGCCCCATCCCGAGTAGATGGCCGCCCCGATGGCACCCTTGAGATCGGCCTCGTCCATTTTGTAGCCGATGTGGGCCCCGTACCAGGACATCTCCCGCCAGACCAGGGGGTCGGCCTCGGGGCGCACCGGCTCGGCATACGGCGGAATGGCCATCCGGGCCGTGTACGAACCCATCTGATGATGGTCGATGTAGCCCTGGGGGACCCATTCCCGGAAGAGGATCTCGGCCCCGTACTCCGACTCCACCGTCGCCGTCATGAAAGCGTCCCGGTTGTTGTCGTGGCCGATGTACGGGTGGTAGAGGTAGGGGAGGCTGGCACCCTCGTATTCAGTACCCACCCACCGGTTGTACCACTCGGTGATCATGATCTCCCCATCGGGGTTCAGGCAGGGGATCATGATGGCGATGGTGTTGTCCAGGATCTCCAGGATCTCTTCGTCGTTTCGGGTGGCGAACTCGTAGGTGACCTCGGCGATTCCCTGGCTGGCCGCCACCTCGGACGAGTGCAACCCGTAAGACTGTACGAAGACGACCTTCCCGTTCTCGATGGCGTCCTCGATCTCCGCCTCGGAATGCCCCCGAGGATCCTGGAGGATGGCATTCATACGCTTGTAGTCGTCCAGCCGAGCCAGGTTCTCTGGTGAAGAGATGAAGATGGAGAGGAAGGCATTGCCCAGGGTGCTCTCACCCATGTTCACCACATGAATTCGATCGCTGCGCTCGTTCAACAGGTCGTAGTACTCCAGGAGCTGATCCCAGTGGGCCAGCTTCCGATCGGCCCCCATCTGAAACCCGAAGAACTCCTCGGGGGAGGGGATGTCCTGGGCAATGGCTGCGGCCGGCAGGAGGAGGGTGACGGCAAGGAGGAGGACGAGGGAGCGACAGAGCAATACGGAAGAACGGAGCAACGGTCGACGCGAATTCATGGGTCCCTCCGGGTTTGATCGGCAGTCGAATGAGACAGCCTAGAGGGAAGGGTCGTGCCCGGGCAAGGGAGGGGTCGGAGTGTCCTATCCTCGCCTGACTTTGTTCTGCTCAGCGAACCTGAGATACTGAAGGTCGTCCAGGTCTTTCGGGCGGCTCAAAGCGACCTTGTTCCGGATCAGAGCTTCGAGGCCGATGAAGTGAATGGGGCACTCGTCCTCCGTCGCCATCATCACCGTGACCCTACGGTCCCAGGCTTCCGAGAAGTCGACGTCATCGATGGAATTGACCAGGTCGATGCGGTTTGGGGCGACCCCAAACTGAATCACCAACCCCGCCTCGGTCAGATCCTCCGCAGAATCCACCTCCGGGATTTCCCCGTCCCAGAACTCGGCCAGGGCTTCGATCTCATTGACGCTCCAGAGTTGGTTTCTCCATCTTAGCGCATGCCTGAAAATCCCCGGTACCAGAGGTTCTTCGCCGATCTGATGCGGCGAAGGGTGTTCCGCGCCATGGCCGTGTACGGGGCCGTTGCCTTCGGCGTGATTCAGGGAGTGGACATCGTGCTCCCCCGCCTGGGGCTTCCGGACTGGACCGTAACGCTCGTCGTTTGGGTGTGCGTGCTCGGATTTCCCGTTGCGATGCTGCTAACGTGGGCATTCGAGCGGACCCCCGAGGGCCTACGGCTCACCGACGATGCGAAAGCCGAAGAGCTCGATGCTATCGTGGCCGAGCCTGCGGGCCGGCGATGGTCCTCGGGGCTCCTGGCTTTGCTCGGGGTGATGGCGCTGGTGACAGGCGCATGGTGGGTAGGACGGTCCACGGCCATGGGTGAGGCTGGATCCGGACGGACCACCGGCGCTTCAGAAGTCCTCCAGCGAGCCTATGCGGATCTCGCTGATGACCTCCGCCCTGCCATCGCCGTCCTTCCGTTCTCGGATTTCAGCCCGGAGGGTGACCAACAGTACTTCGCCGACGGGATTTCCGAGGAGTTGGTCAACGCTCTCGTGAAGATCCAGGGACTCCGGGTGACGGGTCGGACCTCTTCCTTCGCATACCGGAACGTGGAGAAGGACCTGCGGGAGATCGGGAGCGAGTTGGGAGTCCGGTATCTTGTCGAGGGGAGCGTACGCAAGCGAGGGGATCGTCTCCGAATTACCGCCCAGCTGGTGGATGCCGATGACAACTTCCACCTCTGGTCAGAGGCCTAC
>JASFVN010000145.1:0-10312 GCA_050049805.1 Gemmatimonadota bacterium | reverse complement strand
CCAGGCAGAATGAAGGCGATGCATCGTCGCATGTTACTCCTCCTGAATCGGCCAACTGGCGACCCGCCCTTTGGTGCGGCTCGCCTTGGCCCGGGTGGGACTAGGGTGGGCTTTCTAAAGGATAGAGACGGACTTCCCGATCAGTTTTGCGCTGTCGGACCCTCAATTGGCGTCACCCTAGCCAAATGAGTCCTGGAAACAGGGTTTCACTCCGAATTCGGGCCTCGCTGGGCCACGAGGAAGGAAGGAAGTGAAGCTTGGCCGTAGAGTGCGGTGAGACCCTCTGATCACCAAAAAGCCAGGAAAGCCTTGGAGGGCCGCTATTCCGGGGGCCCGATTCGGATAGCGTCAAGCGAACCGGGGCCCACTTTTTCGACTACCCTGTCCAGGAACCGAAGATGTGATCGTAGGAGTCCCCGGTCACGGGCGTCAGACCGGTCCCGTCTGAGTTGACGATATAGAGTTTATCGCGGACGAACCATCGAACACTGAAACCCAGCTTGGATCCGTCCGGAGACCAGCCGAACGGGAAGACCCTATCCAGCCCCTGGGAGTCCTTGAAGTCGTCCACTTCCTCCACCAGGTTCCCGCTTCCATCCGCGATGGAGAGGACGCACGGCGAGTTGCAGGTAGGAAGTTCCCGGAGGAAGGCTATCTTTGATCCATCTGGAGACCACTGCGGGCGGGTGGCCCGCCCGTCCAGGTCGATGAGGGTTCTCAAATTGTTGCCGTCAGCATCTACAGAACCGATCTGCCCAACGCCGGTCTGGAAGACCACCCGTGCACCATCCGGGGACCATCTCGGGTGTCTTCCACCACCCTCCGGCTGAGCCAGGGTCTCCAACCCGCTCCCGTCCGCGTTAACCACCCCGATCTTTCCATTCTCCATCTCAAACACCAACCGGGATCCATCCGGGGACCAGTCCGGCCGCCAGACTCCTTCTGCTACCTGGGTCTCGGACCCCGTTCCATCAGCGTTGATCACGCAGACCATTGTCGGACTCCCGTGGGCCGCATACGCGATTCGGGTTCCGTCCGGGGACCAGGACAGTTCCGAGGTCAACAATCCCCCAGACAGAGCAGAGCTGATCACCTCCCCATGATCGGTCAGGTTCCTCAACCCCCATCCCCCCGCATTCACGACCCAAATATCCCCGAAGCTCTGGAATGCGATTCGGCTGCCGTCCGGAGAGAAATGGGGGCCAGCGTGGTAAGGAACAGGTACCTCCACAACGAACGGGTCAACGAGCGTAAGGTTGAACGTGGCCCCATCCAGAACATAGATGGAGTACCAGCCGTCAGGATTGGCGAGGAGCGCGATCTTACCATCCCAGCTGACAGGAGCCTCACAGGCGACCTCGAATACTGCTTGGGCAGTATCCGCCGGTCTGACAAAGACGCTCACTGGATTGGCTCCAGTCAATGAGCAGTTCCCGGCCTGGCCTGATAGGTGGACCTGGTGCCCGCCCAAAGCTACTCCCGTGACGGTGACCTCATCGTTGATTCCAAGGTTCCTGCCCGCCTGTCCGTCAATTGAAAAGGCGTAGCCGTCCGCATCCAGGTGGGCCCCGGTCGTGGTGGAGGTGACCCGAACAAACCCTGTTTCCGGGTCCGATCCGGGACCGGACGGCTCACCTCCATCGCCGCATGCAAGCGGAAACGCGATGGTTGCTCCTAGAAGCCACAGCTCAAGGGTTCTCCGAATTCTGAGCCTGTGGATCATGTCGGCCTCCTATGGACTCCAGTTTGGGAAAAAATCCCCACGCCAGTGTTTGGTGAGCCTCACAACGTCCGTACCGTCGGCGTTCATCACCCAGATGTTCGACGAGCCACCCCGGCCGGATTCGAAAGCGATCTTGGTGCCATCCCTGGACCATGCGGGGCGGCCATCAAATGCTCCATGGTAGGTAAGACGGACCACGTTCGAGCCGTCCGGATTCATGACGTAGATTTCTGGGTTTCCGTCCCGCCAACTCTCAAAGGCGATCTTGGTGCCATCGGGTGACCAAGCCGGCCATCCGTCCTCCGCCGGATGTGTCGTGATGGGTACAGGATCGGTGCCATCAGGATTCATGAGGAAGATGTCGAAGTTGCCTCGGCGGTTGGTCTCGAAAGCGATCTTGGTCCCGTCCGGAGCCCAGGTAGACATTGCGTCGTCGGCAGGATTGTTGGTCAACCGCCTTACGTCGGTACCATCCGCATTCATGACGTAGATCTCGTCATTCGCTGGATCATCTCGGGTGGAGAAAAAGGAAATCTTCCCTCCGTCGGGTGACCAGGCCGGCCGCCATCCGTCGAAGGCGGGATGATTCGTGAGATTCCTCAGGCCTGTTCCGTCCACATTGACGGCGTATATCTCCCATTCTTCCCCGAGGGGCCATACCGAAAACACGACCTGTCGACCATCAGGTGATAGAGCCGGGCCGGTTGAGACTCCACCGGCTACTTCACGGGTAAGCTGAACCGGGTCGGAACCATCCGCATTCATGTACCAAATCTCGCTCCGTCCGCTTCGTTTGGACTCGAATACGATCTGGTTGGAGAGGGGAGCGCCTGCCGTGACCGTCATGAAATCGATCAGATATGGTTCCTGGAGTGCTTCCCCGGAAAGATCCCGAATCCCCGATCCAATAGAGAGGAAGTAAGTCGTGGAGGATCGTAGAGGCGCCTCCGGAATAATCTCTATTCGTATCCCGTCAGATAGGCGAACAAGGGTCGAGGGTACGAGATTGGAACCGTCAAGAAGCTGAATGTTCTGATTGTTGGCTGTCGTAGCCGAGATGGGCTCCGAAAAGATGACGATGAGGCTGGAGTTGAGTGGAACTCGGAGCTGCCTACGTTTCGGACGAGTTCGGACCACCCGCGGAGGGCTCTCGGGCGGAACAACTTTCATATCCAGAAGCAGCGAGGAACCGCCTCCGAGGATGTTGATATCCAGGGTATCCCCTACAGAGGACGGAATCGGCAACGGATCGAGGCCGCCGTCCGCCATCGGTCCACCAGTAAGCTGCCCCGTCGCACGGTTGAACACTTCGATGGAATCGGCCTCCGGAATCGACTCGGGGGGATACGATAGATAGCTCAGGCCCTCAGATCCCAAGGTTGAACCTGATCGCAGGGCTGTGGGTACGTCAGTAGGATTGGAACTCCCAATTGATGGTGCAAGCACCACCGGTTCCGTGACCAGAATGCTCGAGGAGTCCACTGGGTCTTGGTCGGATGGGCCTGTCGGATCATCGCTGCACTGACTCAGGGTGGCAACCAAGCATGCGGCAATGCCACCAACCAAGAGTGAGCGAGCATCTCGTCTAGTCCCCCTCACCATATGCCTCCACCTTCGCCCACCAGCTGAAAGCCGGCCCAGTAGAACGGTTGGGAAGTGTCCGGGGTGGAGAGGAGCTCCCGCTGAGCGCCTGCAATTGCCCTGGAAAAGTCCTCCCCCGCCGCCAGATTTCGGTAGAAACCCTGCATCAGCTCCGCCGTGGCCAGATCCTCGACCTGCCAGAGTGAGGCCAGAACGTTGTCCGCCCCGGCCGAAAGGAAGGCCGCCGTAAGCCCCACCCAATCGTCCCCAGGAGGAACGTCCCAGAGGCCACCGGAACCGAGGCCGCTCTGGCATGCACTCAGGGTAAGCAGGCGAGTCCGGAGGTGGAGGTCGAATACTTCATGGGCCTGGAGGAACCCTGGATTCGACGACGTACCTGCCAGCTCCACGAAGGAGAAGAGGGGGTTTGTCTTGTTCAACCGCCCGAAGGTGGCGAGATGGATGAACTCGAACTCCCGAGCTCTCTCCCGGAACACCTCTTCGGAGGCCTCCGACCCGAGGAGGATGGTCGCGCCTTCTCCGAACAGCCGGCCGATAACCTCCACTTCATATCTTGATCCAGGTAGCTCAGACACCCTGGGAGCCATGGCCAAAACCTGTCCAACCAGTGCCCGGTTCGGATCCGGTTGCGCGGACTCCTGCTCCCCACCCACGTCGCCCCTCTCCCTCAAGTACAACCATCCGCTTGCGGACGGTGCATAGGAGATGGAGTAGCGCTCGATCAGGAACTGATCATCCGAAGGGCGGAGGAGCGCCTGGAAAGGAAGGTAGTGCAAGGGTCCATGTGGCACGATCAGGAGCGAACGTCGGCCCTCAAGCAACCCGACCTCTTCCACGGGCCTGAGCAGAAGCTCGTGTAGTCTTTGAAGAGGGGGTCGCCAGGAGTTGTCAGACGCCCTACTTACTCCTGCCGCAATCATACCACGTGCGAACCCCACGAGGTCGGAAAGAGCCTCTGGATCCAGATCCAGGGTAAGGCCCCAAAGAGTGTCGGGAGTGAGCACGAAGACCAAGGCGCCGTCTTCTCCTATCATGTATTCCAGAAGTACCCTCTCGGCTCCCATCTCCGATTGGAGGTCAGAGAGTGAGGCAACACTCGCGTCTATCATGGCCGCCCCGCCGGGCGCGGAGTTCCGGATCTCCTCAATGAGATCCTCGTACTCCCGGTGGGCGTTTGAGAGAGCCTCTCTGACGACAGATTGCGAGGGTGCGGCGTCGCCCAGAGTCTCACGAAGGCGGTGCCGAGACAGATCCCCCCAGCGAAGCTGTCGGGTCAAAACGTCAATCCTCTGGCGTAGATCCTGTCGCCTCTCGTGCAGGTCTCGGGGGATCCCTGGCGGGGGGGCCATACGACCTCGGGACATGGCAGCCGTGGTCTGGCGGGCCCGGGCTCGCTCGCTTACGCCAAAAGCCTCCTCAACCTCGCCCAGAGACAGGAGGACCGATGCCAGCCGCTGGTAGACGGATCCCTTGTCGGCCAGGAAGTCGGTTCTGTCGCCCGCGGAAAGACCGGCGGAGACCTCCTCGATGGTGTTGGTTGCGAGAAGGAGTTCTTCCCGGGCACTGTCGAGGTCCCCGGCCTCTTCGAGGGCCTCGGCCAAGCCAGCTCGGACCCGCCACTCGATCTCAGGAGCCGAGGCCGATTCCAGAAGACGAAGCCCCTGACGAAAGAGGGAAAGGGCCATCTGACGAGATCCCTGGTCCATCTCCAGATCGCCCCACGCTGCCAGGACTGCCGCTTCACCAATGGGATCTCCGATGGCCTTCAGCGTGCGTCTGGCCGATTGGTACGTGGCTCTGGCCGCCTCCTCATTACCCAACTCAGCCTCCGCCGCGGCCAGGTACATCCCGGTCAACGCAAAAGCCCTTGGATCCGCAGGGTTTTCAAGGCGCCTCAGGCGCAGTGCCCGTTCAAAACCGGCACGGGCTTCTTCGAAATCCTCACGCAAATAGGAAAGGAAGGCCTCCCCTTCCACCGCCTCGGCTTCGCCCACTAGATCACTTGCCTCCCGGTAGCGATCCCGGGCCTTCCGGAAAAGAGAAAGGGCCTTCGGGTAGTCATTGAGGGCCAAGCTGATATCGGCGGTAGTGAGTGCGAGATCGGCCCGGGATAGGGCCCCGACTTCGGTCGTTTCTGCCAACTCCTCCGCTTCCTGTAGGACATCAAGGCCGCCCCGGATATCCCCCATGGCGGTCCTTGCACGGGCCCGATCTTGAATTACGGTTACCAGGTCAGGCCCGCGGCCGAGGTCCCGATATAGATCGGAAGCTTCGGCGAGGCGGCCTTCGGCTTCCTGGTAAGCTCCCCGGGCTAGACTGAGCAGGCCCATGCTGTGGATCACGCCGGCTTCGGCCACTCGACTTCCGGCATCCCGACTCAGAGTCAGGGCCCGATCCAGGTGCTGCTCGGCTTCGTCATACTCCCCCTCGGCCTGGGCCAGGTCGGCCAATGTCGAGAGGCCCTCGGCTTCGTCTCCTGGATACCCGTGCAACCTGCTCAGCTCGATGCTTTTCCCTAACGCTTCCCGAGCTCCGAAAAGGTCCCCCAAGGCCATGGACACGAGGGCCAGGTTGTGTTGAGCCGAAGAGAGGTGACGACTCTCCCCCGTTCTCGAGAGGATCGCGATAGCCTGGGAATAGAGGTCCGCTGCCTCGGACATCCGGCCCCCGTCGAAGGCCAGGTTAGCCAGGTTCGTGATGGCTCCCGAGGCGGTCCGAAGATCACCGATCTCCGTCGCTTCCTCGTAGGCCGTGGTCAGGTAAATCCTGGCGCTATCAGGCTCGCCGCCCACGTAGAAACCGGCTCCCAGATTCCCCCGGGTTTTGGCTTCGCCGGCCGGGTCCCCTGCACGGATGGATTGATGAAGGCTTTCCCTCCAAACCGCCAAGGCGGCCTCCACGCCGAGGGTCTGGAAGGCCTCGTTGCCCGCCAAACGGAGGCTGTCGGCGTTCAGTTTCAGTCTCCTGGCGGCCTGCGACAACTCCCGGAAGCGGTCCACCTCCTGAAGCAGGAACGGATCGGTCCAGGCATCGAAGTAGGCCCGGGCAAGGCGATCGGCGCTGGATAGATCCCCCATCCGATCCTCCCCAGCCGCGGCGACCGAGTTCGACGACCCGTCGCCCACCGACCTGCGCAACAATGTGTGGACGGCTTCTCTGGCGGCCTCCGGGTGAAGTCGGACCTGGGCGAGAATAGCCTCCCGGTTCCCTCGATCAGCGTGTTCGATCAGGCCCTGTACGAGGGAAGCTTCCTGGGGGGGGGCCAGGAGAAGACATCCGACCAGGGACAAGGCCAGGGTGTTCACCCGGTTCCCTCCGGCATCGGGGAGGAGCCGGTCCCACCGACCAGGGAGAATTCCACCAGGTCAGACGTCTCCCAAACGTCCCATCCCACCCTGGCTTCCACAGTCCATAGGTACGGCTGCCCTATCGTCAGGGTAACGGAGTCTGGAAGCTCGATTTCGGACTGTTCGGTTAGAGGTTTCCAGAGCACGGACCCTTCGGCATCGAACAGAGTCACCCGATAACGGTCGGCTCCAGGAAACCCCTCCCATCGGAAGGCTTCGACAATGTCCACGGTGCCAATTGGAGACACCGGAACAGGAGTGACCACTGCTTCCGAGGGACTCTCCCGATGCGCCGGTCGTCCAGTAGGTGGATTCGGGCCCTGGGGCCAGGTTACGAGTAGGACAACAGCCGCCACCGCCGCCGCCGCGGGTGCCAGGATCGTCCACCTTGAACGGCGGGGAGATCTCAGAACCTCCATTGCATCGATGAGCTCTTCCCGGCAGGTGGGGCACGCAGCCAGATGGCTTTCCACACGCCGGAGGTGATCACCCCTCAGTTCCTTACCCAGGTATGCCGCCAGCTCCTCATCCGTCGGATGGGACGATGCCGACCGCTCACTCACCATTCGCTCGGTTCTCCCTTTTCATCCACCTTCGACATGAAACCCCCTCAACAAATAAGACGGACAGGTTCTCGTCTTTTGCCGTTCTCAAGGACCTGGACCCTCCACCCCCATGCTCCTCAGCTCCTCCCTCAGCGCTGCCAAAACCCGGTTCAGACGGCGGTATACATGAAATGGCGTGGAAAAATCCATGAGCTCGGCGATTCGTCTCGCTGAGAGTCCGTCCTCGAAACGGAAAGCCAGCAGGAGGCGATCGCGGGAATCGAGATCCTCCACTACCGCCTTAAGGGCTGCCCGACGCTCTCGGAGCCTCAGTTCCCATTCGGGGTCGGCCGTCACTCCCGCCGGTAACTCGCTGGGCTCTTTCACGTCCCAGATCTCGTCCACCAACCGACGGCGCACCTCCCGGTCAACCTCGGGCGTGGCCAGGCGCACTCGGCCGTACTTCTGACGGCGCAGGTCACTGCAAAGACGCCGGGCGACCACCACCAGCCACCGCTTGAAGGCATCCCCATCTCCCCCGGAGAACTTCCTCAGGCGTCTGAAATCGTCTTCCCTGAGCTTCTCGAGGATGAATGCGTAGGCATCCATGGCCGGGTCGTGCCCTCGATGCGCATAGGCGGCAGTCTTGAGCAGGAGATCTCCAAAGGACGATAAGAATGCATCCCAGGCCCGCTCCGGCTCGGATCCGGCGGGCATATCGAGGATCTGGGAGAGCTTTTCCGGAAAGGCGTTATTCGGCGGGCCCGAGGCGTCTTGTACGCCTGGGTTTTCTTCGCTGCCGCGTTGGGCCCTTGGGCCGTCCAATTCCCACTCCAATCCAGAAAACACCCATCCACGGGACAGGGCGCTCAAGAGGTGGGCTGCTTCCCGTCGAGTATTATGGAAAAAAGGGGTACTTGATACTCCAAGCAAGCTAAACCGTATCAGCGGCTCCCAGCCGCCCCGGGTCATCCGAGATATCGAACTCACCTCCACTCCCACGTTGGCTCACGGGTTCCGGGGCCGTAGAATCAACGAGATCCTCAGGAGACCTTGGTTCTCTCCGCAGCCGGCGGCTGCGGAAAGCACGCGATTGCGGACAGCGATAGGAGTTGAACGATGCTGCGCTCCCTGCTCCGAAGGGGAAGGCCCTCCCTGGCGCTTACCCTCTTCCTGACCCTCATTCTGCCCCTCGGTTGCGCCCCCGATGCTCCCTCCGGCGACGAAGGCCCCGGCGATGGAGGGTCCAGCGACGAAGGCCTCGGCGAATCGACATCCAGCGCAGAAGCCGCCGGCTCCACCCACCAGGAGTTGGTGGACTTCTTCTTCGAATGGCGGGAGTTCCAGCATCCGGAGATGGTGGACGGGGTCCCTGACTATACGGCGAGCGCAATGGGGGCCCAGTACCGTGAGCTCGCAAACTGGCAGGCTCGCCTGGCGGCCTTCGACACCACCGGGTGGTCCGCCACGGAGCAGATCGACGTCCACATAATTCGGGCCGAGATGAATGGGTTGGACTTCGACCATCGGGTCGCCCAGCCCTGGGCCCGGAATCCTGCATTCTACATGATGATCCACCCGGCCCAGAGCGACGTGCCTGCTCACGAGGGTCCGATTCTCTACGGTTGGATCGATACCTGGACCTACGAATACCCTCTTTCGGCCGATGACGCCGCCGAGCTAGCTGAACGGTTCGGTGCCATCCCGGCCATCCTCGAGCAGGCCAGAACGAACCTGGTGGGGAACGCCCGTGATCTATGGCGAGCGGGCATCGCCAGCATGGAGGGCCAGATTCGGAATCTGACCTCCTACGCCCAGCGAGTGGCAGGGGCATCCAGCGAGCTGGACCACAATCTCCAGGTGGCCATCGTCGCCACGGAGGACTTTCTCGCATGGCTGGAGGAAGAGTTGCCCGACAAAGACGGCCCGTCGGGCATCGGAATCGACAACTACGATTGGTATCTGAAGAACGTCCACCTGGTACCCTATACCTGGGCCGATCTAATCGGCATTCACCGCCGGGAGCTGGCCCGGTCTCACGCCAGTCTCAAGCTGGAAGAGCATCGGAACCGGAATCTACCGGAGCAGACCCGGATCTCGTCGGCCGAGGAATACGACCGCCGCTTCAACCAGGCCGTGGACGACTACGTGGCTTTCCTGGTGGACAACGAGATCATCAGCGATCGGGATTACCTGGCGCCTTCCCTCCGGGAACGGATCGGTAGCTTCCAGCCCGTAGACCCACCCGACACCCTCCGGGGCTTCTTTTCCGAGATCAGCTACCGGGATCCCCTCACCATGCGAACCCATGGCCACCACTGGTTCGATCTCGCCATGATGGCCGAAAACCCTCATCCCAGCCCTATCAGGGCCACGCCCACCCTCTACAACATCTGGGACAGCCGGGCCGAGGGCACCGCCACCGGCATGGAGGAGTGGACGATGAACGCCGGCCTCTTCGACGACAATCGCCGGTCGAGGGAGCTGATCTACATTCTCATTGCCCAGCGAGCCGCTCGGGGTATTTCCGGGCTCTTGATGCACGCCAACGAGTACACCATGGATGATGCGGTGAGGTTCGCCGCCGAATGGACACCCCGGGGCTACATGCCCGAGGACAGTGGGACGGTCTGGGGAGAGCAGTTCTTCTACCTCCAGCAGCCCTACTACGGAGCCAGCTACCTGGGTGGGAAACACCAGATCGAACAGTTCATGGCGGAGCGGGCCAAGGACCTGGGCGACGACTACAGCATGAAGCGTTTCATGGACGAGATGGAGGCGTCGGGTCTCATTCCCGTTTCCCTCATCCGTTGGGAGATCACCGGCCGAAGCGATCAGATCAGGGAGATGGCTGGGGGCTGAGCGCCCGTTCGGCGGGAACCCCTCCCTGGGGAGCCAGGAACTCCGGCCGGCCAGCGTTCATCCACCGTATTCGCCAACGCCCTTCGTGCACCAACCGGTGGTGGTATCGGCACAGAAGCAGGGTGTTGGCCAGGGACGTCTCACCTCCATCCGCCCAATGGACCACGTGGTGCCCTTCCGTGAACCGACTACCGCAGCCCGGGAACCGGCACCCCCGGTCCCTGACCTCCAAA
>JASFVN010000487.1:0-3293 GCA_050049805.1 Gemmatimonadota bacterium | reverse complement strand
CCGTTGAAGTGTCCGCCCGTTCCCTCGGTCAAAACCGTTCCCCGGACGATGACCGGGCCGAAGAAGTCGAATCCGCCCTTCATCGTCAGGTTTCCCTCCACGAGGAGGATACCCTGGCCGAAGTCGGAGGACTCGATGGTCAGGTCGCCCTCAGCATAGATCACCGGGAAGTGGGAACCGCAGGCGCTCCCAGGATCGTAGGGGTTCCCCCAGTTCAGCCTGCTTGAGCTGTTACACACGTAGGACCCGCCTATCAGAACGGAGTCGGGATAGGTCTGGGTGACGGTACTTCCGGTCGGGAACCGGTAATCTGCCAGGGCCACGAGGTCGTTCCAGTGGTAATCCCCGAACTCCATCAAGCCTTCTGCCGTGAGGGACGGGTCCTCCTCGATCGGTGGGGAACCTCCGATTATATGGACTTTTCCTTCTCGGACAATGTTCGTGGTGTCGTCGATGAGCACGCCCGGCTTTTGCGGAAGGGGGCTGTCACAATACCCGTCCCAGGCTGCGATGGCGTAGTCTGCCCCGTCGACGAGACTCGATCCCCCGATGGTCAGGTTACCTATGGTCGTCAGCGCAGCTGCGGGCTCGATGGTAGCCGAGTGGAGCCGCGCTACGATACCCACCATCCGATTGGCGGCTCCGTAGCTGCCCTGTCCGGCGGTGACCGTGCCTGTGGACAAGAGGAAATACAGGCGGTTGGACATCTTCGTCACGTTCACGGACCAGGATCCATCCGTTCCGCTGCCCGTGGTGGCGGCCGAGCTCCAAAAAGAGAGCGTCCCGTACTTGGAGAAATCCCAGTCGGACATGACGCTCATCGCTCCCTCTTCCGCCAGGTAGAAGGCCGATGTGGCCCGCTTCGTTGCTACTCCGATCCGGGTTTCTTGCCTGGCCATATAGAACCCGCCAGTGGCAAGGACCATCAATACCACCAGGGCAAAGATGGTTGCGGCCAAGGCGAATCCACTTTGGGAGTGACTCTTCGTCATTTCTATCTCCAATCACCTTCCAGAAGATCGATCTTCGGCTGCCAGGTCAGTTCCTGGGGTAGACTCGCACCACGACCGAATCCGAGATCGGCTCACTCTGGAAGTTTCTCATCTGCGATTCATATCGGAGAGTTACTTCGATCTGGGTGACTTCCGCGGGCTTTTTGGTGACTCCGCCACTGCTGTCGAAATATCGGAAGGCGACGCCCCCAGACGCGAGCAGCGGTCCTACCAACGGGTCAGGTTCTGTGGATTCCTCGGCACGCCGGGCCAGGTATGGCTCTCCATCGAAGGAATACAGACCCAAGGTGAACGTATCGAATCCTCGAATAGGGGCACCCACCCTTACGGTGTCAGGAGGGGCCCCAGTGGCTGTGGTGCGGAGCATGGGGATGCTGAGAGTCTGGGAGGGGCTTCCTCCGCAGGCGTTGTTCTGGAGTAGGTCGGTCGAGCCGACGTCCAGAGCCACCGCTGTCACCACGCCACTGAACCACTCGTCGTCCGAAGAGAGATCAGGGTCGTTGTCGTGGAAAACGAAGACGGTGTCTCCAGCCTCGAAGGCTGGACCCACCCTGAAGGAGGTGATCGTCGGTGGTGAGGCTGAGTAGTCCACGGCGCAAACCAGGCCGAAAGTCCTTTGGGCTCGAAACTTCACGGAGTCGTCCCCGATATCGATGAGGTCTCCTCCCGGGATGCTGATCTCCCTGAGCTCCCCGGAAAGGATGTCTGCTCCTGCCCTGAGCGTCTGCTGGCCCTGAGACCTCGCTGTGTTCGCGGCGTAGACCCGAGTATTGGTGGAAAGGGTCTCGTAGGTGGCAAGCAGGACCAGGGTCCCGAGCACCAAAACCACCAGGAGCTCCACCAGTGTGAACCCCTTCTGATTCCACGTGTTCATTGGCTGATGACCCTGTATGAGAAGGTGTCGGAGACCGCGCTGGTGATTGTCGGAAATCCGCTTGCAGAGGACAGGCCGGGTCCGGTGGTCACCACCTCGACGGTCTTCCACCGGCCCCAATCTCGAACCGACCAGGCGACCTCGAAGTGGCCAAGTGTTTCACTCCCAGATTTGACGCTGTCAAAGGGCGTAGCCCGGATCTGCTCGATGGTGCTCTGGAGAGCCACGGACCTGTCGGTGGCCAAATCTGCGAGGGTGGTCTGTTTAATGACCAACACAGTGGTTCCAGCCAAGCCTACCAGCCCAACTGCCAGGACGATGATGGCAATGATGACCTCCACGATGGTGAAGCCCTCAGTCCCTCTGCTACGACGCTTTTTCTGCCGGTCGTCGGTCTGAGCCATTGTGGCCCTCTTCGTGCTCACCATCGGATTTGCCCCATAGGTAGGATTTCGATGGTCCTTTCCTTCGGCCCTCGTACAAAAGCCATCTTGATGGGAGAGCTGAAGGAGTTACAGTCCGGGTTCGCGAATCCCCGAGGGTTCATGCAGATGCGGGTAAGGCGTTCCGTTGTCTGAATGTCCACGCCCAGTTCCTCGCCGAAGCGAACGTTTTCCACAATCCGTCCGCTGGCCAGGACCATGACGCTGTCACCCTGGGCATCAGCGATCAGCATGGTGGTGAACCCACTTTCGATGGCCTGAGCCCGGGTCCGGGCCACCATGCTCTGGAACATGTCCCTGGCCTCCCGGGCCGAAACCTGGTTTGCCACCATCCCGAATCCCTTGAGAGCTATGGAGGTCATGATCACGCCAAGGACCAGGACTATCAGGAGCTCTATGACTGTGAATCCGCTGTTCTGCCTCTTCATATCTCTCATCCGTATGAGGACTCTCCGCTGGGTCACGTGGCGAGTTCCGTGCCACCCCCCCATGCCTGGAAAACCCTTATTTGGCGGGGAACATGTGTGTCTGTTGTTACAGTTTTTTCCGGGTTGGGGAAGAAAATGTTCATCCCCGGTGGGGATTGGAGGGATTGTCCAACTCAGGGCCCCGATGGGCCTAGATCCCGGTTCTCTTCACTGCATTCACGATCTCGTCCAACCGCTGAAGGAACCTGGATCGGTCATCCTTCCCGAAAGGTGGGGGTCCGCCGGTTACCTCCCCCGCCTCCCGGAGATCGGCCATCAGCTCCCGGGAGGCCAAAGCCTCGCCGATGGATTCGGACGTGAATACCCTCCCTCGCGGCGTGAGGGGTCTGGCACCCTCGGACAGGCAGCGTGAGGCCAGGATGATGTCATCCGACACCACGATGTCCCCCGCTTCTACCTGGCCGACGATCCAGTCGTCGGCTGCGTCCAGGTCACCGGTTTCTCTCACAACCTCCAGGTGGATCCATGATTCCCG
>JASFVN010000486.1:0-3294 GCA_050049805.1 Gemmatimonadota bacterium | reverse complement strand
CAGGCCCTCGGCATCCCGGCTCATGCCGCACTTGTCCCACATGACCTTACCGAGGCGTCGGTGGAAGGTGTCCACCGAGGTCTTTCCGCCCACGGCCAGGAGGCTGTCCACCTTTTCCTTCACCTCCCGCTCGGCATCCTTGCAGGCCGGGTGATCGGGGGCGGTGTCTCCAGGATTCACCCGGGCAAGCCAGTTGCCCACGGTCAGAGGCATGACAAAGTAGCCATCAGCCATCCCCTGCATCAGGGCGCTGGCTCCCAGTCGGTTGGCACCGTGGTCGGAGAAATTGGACTCGCCTGTTGCGAAGAGTCCCGGCACGGTCGTCTGGAGGTTGTAATCCACCCAGAGGCCGCCCATGGTATAGTGAGGCGCCGGATAGATCCGCATGGGAACCTTGTAGGGGTCTTCGCCGGTGATCTTCTCGTACATGGCGAAGAGGTTCCCGTACCGCTCCCGGATGGCGCTCTCGCCAAGGCGGTTGATGGCGTCCTTGAAGTCCAGGTAGACTCCGTTTTGCATCTCCCCGACGCCGTGGCCTTTGTCCACCATCTCCTTGGCCCGTCGGGAGGAGATGTCCCGGGGGCTGAGGTTCCCGAAGGAGGGGTAGAAGCGTTCGAGGTAGTAGTCCCGCTCATTCTCGGGGATATCTCCAGCCGCCCTGGTGTCACCCTCCTTCGCAGGCACCCAGATGCGTCCGTCGTTCCGGAGAGATTCGCTCATGAGGGTGAGCTTGGACTGCTCCTCTCCCGAGGGGGGAATGCAGGTGGGGTGGATCTGGATAAAGCAGGGGTTGGCGAATCCTGCGCCCTTCCGGTGGGCCCGCCACGCCGCCGTGACGTTGCAGCCCTTGGCGTTGGTGGAGAGGTAGAAGACGTTGGAATACCCTCCCGTCGCCAGGATCACCGCATCGGCCGTGTCGGAGTAGATCCGCCCACTCACCAGGTCCCTGAGGACCACACCCTTGGCTACACCATCCACTACGACGACATCCATCATCTCCGTGCGGGAGAAAACTTTGACATTCCCCGCATGAACCTGTTTCTGAAGGGCCTGGTAGCACCCAAGAAGAAGTTGCTGCCCCGTTTGACCCCGGGCGTAGAAGGTCCGTGAAACCTGGGCGCCGCCGAACGAGCGGTTGGCCAGGAGACCTCCGTACTCCCGGGCGAAGGGGACTCCCTGCGCCACAGCCTGGTCGATGATGTTGAGGCTCACCTCGGCCAGGCGGTAGACGTTGGACTCCCTGGAGCGGAAATCACCGCCCTTCACCGTGTCATAGAAGAGCCGGAAGATGCTGTCGCCGTCGTTCTGGTAGTTCTTGGCGGCGTTGATTCCGCCCTGGGCGGCGATGGAATGGGCCCTTCTGGCCGAATCGTTGTACGTATAGACCCGGACATTATACCCCAGCTCGCCCATGGTAGCGGCTGCCCCCGCCCCGGCGAGACCCGATCCGATGACGATGACGTTGTATTTCCGCTTGTTGGCCGGGTTCACCAGCTTCATTTCGAACTGGTGTTTGGTCCAGTGCTGATCGATGGGGCCGGATGGGATTTTTGCGTTGAGCTCCATATCCCCGAAAACCTCCGCTCATATTCACTTGGTCCCGCTGGCGGGACCTCGGATCGTCAAGTCAAGAGCCCTGCCTGTACCCCCACCGGAACGGTCATGAATCCGGCGAAGAGGAGGAGGGCGAGAATCAGCGCCAGGGGACGCCGATACGGATTGTACTTCGGATGGTTCGCGCCCACGGTCTGGAAGGCGCTCCACAGCCCGTGATACAGATGGAACGTCACCATGACCAGGGCCACCACGTAAAAGAGCGCCACCAGAGGGTTCCCGAACCCTATGATGACGTTCTGGTAGGCCTCGCCGTGAACGAACTCGGGGTGGGCCTGCCCCGTGGTGAAGTGAAGAATGTGGTAGATCACGAAGGCCGCGATGATGACCCCACCCCACCGCATGGTCCGGGACGCATAGGCGAAGTGGAGGGATTCCTCCTTGGTATACTTCCCTCCCCGGGCATTCCGGCTCTGGGTGTACACCTGCCAGGCCGAGAGCATGTGAAGCCCCACACAGAAGAGCAGCACCACCCGGAAGATCCAGAGACCCGCCATGTGCGGTAAGATGGGATACCCCACCTCCCTCAGGAACTCGGCGTAGTGGTTAAAGGAGTCGGCCCCCATGTACATCTTCAGGTTCCCTACCATGTGGGCGACCAAGAAGCCGATGAGGATGAACCCCGACACGGCCATGTAGAATTTCTTCCCCACCGACGTGCGGTAGAGACTGATGACCCGACGCATCGTTTCTCCCGGTGCTCAGGTAGCCTCAAGGGGGGGGTGACCCCGGACACCCGGGGCCACCCCGTTGGCTCCATAACCTCGATTACCGCAACATCTGTGCTCGCTCAGACGTGCGGCACCTTCATGGTGGTGCTGCTAGTAGTCCAGATTTTCCAGCTCCCCCATGGTCTTCTTGACGGCATTCATGCTGTTGCCCAGGGCGGCCATCTCGTCATCGGAGAGAGGCACTTCCAGGATCCCCTCCATGCCGCCTTTTCCGAGCTTGCAGGGGACGCCGATGAAGAGACCTTCCTGGCCATACTCGCCCTGCAGGTAGCAGGAGCAGGGGAAGATCCGCTTCTTGTCCTTGACGATGGCCTCGGCCATCTGGACGGCGCCGGCAGCCGGGGCGTAGTAGGCGCTTCCAGTCTTCAGATAGCCTACGATCTCTCCCCCGCCCTTCCGGGTCCGGGTGATGATGGGATTGAGCTTCTCCTCATCCAGGAAGTAGGTGAGGGGGATGCCACTGATGGAGGCGTAGCTTACCAGAGGCACCATGCTGTCGCCGTGGCCGCCCAGGACCAGCGCCTGGATGTCCTCGACGCTCACGTCCAGCTCCAGGGCCAGGAAGGAGCGGAAGCGAGCCGTGTCCAGGATCCCCGCCATGCCGAAAACCCGTTCCCTCGGGAAGCCCGAGTTCTCGAAGGCGACGTAGGCCATGACGTCCAGGGGGTTGGACACCACGATGATGATGGAGTCCGGCGCCTGTTCTTTGATGTTCTGGGCGCAGGACTTCACGATCCCGGCATTGATGGAAAGGAGCTCTTCCCGATCCATGCCGGGCTTCCGGGCTACGCCGGCGGTAAGGATGAAGATGTCCGTACCGGCCGCGTCGGCCCAGTCGTTGGTACCCCTCACCCGGGAGTCATAACCCAGGACCGGAGCAGCCTCCCACTGGTCCAGGCCTTTGCCGATGGGCATGCCCTCGATGATGTCCAAGAGGATGACCTCTTTG
>JASFVN010000484.1:0-3299 GCA_050049805.1 Gemmatimonadota bacterium | reverse complement strand
CGCTTACGGATGAACCGGAAGGTGGTGGTAGGCCATTGGGAGGACTCGCTGGTCCGGGAGCGCCTGGCAGCCTGGATGCGAGCCGCCGCAGCGTGGCACGACAGCCAGACCATGAAGGTCGCCCGCATCGGTGACAACATGAGGCAGGTGGCGGTCACCGAGGGCGACAAAGTGGAGGCGGAGCGGCGGTTCGGGTACGCCGTGAACGGTTTTGGCCTGGGGGACCTGGTGGCCCATGTGGAGGCCGCCAGCGAAAAAGACGTGGACGCCATGTGCGCCGACTACGCCGGAACGTACCGCATGATGCCCGGTCTGGAGCCTGGGGGGGAGCGGTACCCGTCCCTGAGGGACGCGGCTCGCATCGAGCTGGGCCTACGGTCCTTCCTGGCAGAGGGCGGGTTCCACGCTTTCACCGACACCTTCGAGAACCTCCACGGCCTCAAGCAACTCCCCGGAATCGCCGCCCAGCGGCTCATGGCCGACGGCTTCGGTTTCGGGGCCGAGGGTGATTGGAAGCATGCCGCCCTGGTTCGTTCCATGAAGGTCATGGCCCACGGTCTCTCCGGTGGGACCACCTTCATGGAGGACTATACCTATCACTTCGACCCCGCCGGGCCTGCCGTTCTCGGCTCCCACATGCTGGAGATCTGCCCCTCCATCGCCTCGGACACGCCGTCGTGCGAGATCCATCCCCTGGGCATCGGCGGGAAGGAGGATCCGGTCCGGCTGGTGTTCGACTCGGCCAGAGGAAACGCTGTCAACGCTTCCATCGTCGATATGGGAAACCGCTTCAGGATGGTGGTAAACGTCGTGGACGTGGTGACTCCTCCGGCCCGGATGCCCAAGCTGCCCACGGCCAGGGCCCTCTGGAAACCCCGACCGGAGCTGGGCACGGCCGCCGCCGCCTGGATTCACGCCGGTGGGGCCCATCACACCGGGTTCTCCTTGGCTCTGGATGTGGAACACCTGGAAGACTTCGCGGCCATGGCCGGAATCGAGTTCCTGGTGATCGAGGACGGGACACGCCTCCGGGAGTTCCAGAACGAGATGCGGTGGAACGAGGCAGCGTACCGGCTCCAGGGATAGGGGATAGGGATTCACGGTGGTGAATCCCTATTGAGGCAGGCCGGGCGCCCTACCGCACCACTCGGTACCCCTGCACCGATGCGACGTCCAAGGCGTCCTTCTCCACCCGAAGGATCCGGTCCGTTCCCAGGAAGGCGTCGGGAAAGGGAAACCCGGGAGGAAGAGTACCGACGTATTCCCCCTCCCCGGTGAGGATGTCGATGGCGGGATCCTCCCCCTTGGGGGCCCACCGGGCGATCCAGATCGTTCCGGAGGGGGAAACAGCCACCCGGGCGATGGGGGGCACTACGTCGGCGAAGCCACGCTTCTCCACCACCTCTGCCGCGTCGCACACCCGCTCACCTGCGGGAGTCATGACCCGCATGGCGTCCCCCACCGAGGCCTCGGCCATCGACTCCGTGGCCTCGATCACAGGCACATTCCGGCGGATTCTCCGCTCCAGCCTGAACTCCGGTTCGCGATAGAGGTCGATCTCGTACCGGTCCGTCGCCACCACCACGGCCCTCCCCTCCGGCGCCTCGGTCCAGAGGAGGGGAGGGGAGAAGATGGGCTCGATCCCCATGAGCTGCATCCCGCAGCTCTCCAGGATGATGGTTCCCCCAACGTTTCTGACGTAGCGGACGACCTCCAGGGTGTCTCCAGGTCTCATGGCCGTCAGGGCCTGGGGGTGCTTTCCCTCCTCCACAGGCTCGTTCGTTGGAAGGACCAGGGAGGATCCCACGTACGCCATGTGCCCTCCGAAGTAGGAGACCTGAGCGAAGGGGCGTGGTGCCAGGGGAGAGAGCTCGGCGTCGAAGCGTTCCAGCCGGTGATTCATGACGTCGAATACGGCCACGCCACCCTCGGGCATCGGCAACATCTCCCAGGGGAGCTGGAACTCCCCGGGACCTGACCCCTCCCGGCCGTATTGGGTCAGGAAGTTGCCGTCGCTGTCGAATAGGACCACCCGCTTTGCCGTCTGGTCCAGGACCGCAATGCGATTCTCGCCCAACACCTCCACCTCACTCGCTCCGAAGAACCCCTCTCCTTCCTCGTCCAAGGCCGCCAGCCTAAGCACCGGCTCCGCTGTCCAGCCCAGGGGCACGTCGGTCCCCGGACCCTCCACCACGACAACCCCCGCCGAGTCCGTCACCAGCGTGGCGGGGGCAGGGGGTTCCCCTCCACAGGCCAAAAGAAAGAGGAGCCCGGCCAAGGCTCCCGGGCAGAACATGGAGATCGTGCTGACACGGAACATGGGACCTCCTCGGAAGTGTGGATAAGGACGCGGTTCCCAACAGTCATCTGCCGGGCCGGGTTCCATTCAGGAATGCGCCATCTCCCGGGTCAATAATCCTTCACGATAGAAGAGACTGGAGGAAGAGGAAAGTCGTGATTGACCCGGTGACCACCGGTAACTACCATGGATGCATGAAAGCCGTGGGTGTCAAGCAGCTGAAAGCGCGTCTCTCTGAATACCTGAGAGCGGTGAAGGCCGGCGAGATCGTGCTGGTAACGGACCGAGACGAGGTGGTGGCCGAGCTCCGGGCTCCTCATCGGCCGCCTCCCTTGTTGGAGTCGGAGGACGTCCTCCAATCCCTGGCCGATGCCGGTGAGGTTACCAGGGCCAGCCAACTCAAGGGCGAGTGGAGGTGGAGAGCCGGAGGGATTGGTCTCGAGCCGGGTACTGCCAGAGCAATCCTCGAGGATCTCCGGGATGAACGGGTGAGAGATTGAGCAAACCGGTGTTGGCGCTCTACCTGGAAACATCGGCCGTGCTCAGAGCGGTGCTGGAAGGGGGGACCACTCCGGCCATCGAAACGCGAATCGGCGCCGCCAGCACCCTGATCACTTCGCGCCTCTCCCTTGTGGAAGCGGCGAGAGCCTTCCTCCGGCTCCGAGCTGACGGCCTGGCTTCCGAGGAGCAGCTCGCCGATGCCGGGAGAGATCTGGATGCTTTATGGGCCCGTTGTGAGATCTGGGAACTGACTCCTCTCGTTTGTGAGCTGGCGGGTCAGCTTTCGCCCACCAACCCCCTCCGTACGCTGGATGCCCTCCACCTGGCTACCTACCTCCTGGCTCGCCGCCGCATCGCCGGCCTCGAGCTCCTGACGGCTGACGAACGGCTTGCAGGAGCAGTGGGCGGGACTGCCTGAAGGATTCCATGGCGAAGGGTGGGCAACATCGCAACTGAAAGAATGGCCTGGCGGCCCACAGCATACCTTCCTGTTGGCTGC
>JASFVN010000485.1:0-3299 GCA_050049805.1 Gemmatimonadota bacterium | reverse complement strand
CTCCCCGTGCCGGCTGCACAGAGGGAGTTGGCCTTGTAGCTGAGGTAGGTTCCGTCGGGATCGAATCGGACCAACCCGAAGCGTTCGGCACCCACCACGAGGATGGACCGGGCCACGGGATGGACCCTTCGGGCCGAAGCGATCAGGCAGATTTGATTGTTGTAGCGGCGATCACTCCGGAGGAAGGCCGGCGTGGACGTTGTAGCGGCGATTCCGCCGACCCCACGGAGGTCCACGGACTTCAGAACCCGGCGCAGACATTCTTCCACCTCCCCATGGTGCAGTTCATAGAACGCCTGCACGATGGTCCCGTGAAGATCGATCTCCGCCGCTGAAACGGAGACGGCTCCGACGTCCAAACCCAGAACGTGACGATGTTCGAGGGGCGATCCCATGGCTCGAATCCCCGATCTACCTGTCCTCGATCTAAGCCCTTTCCATCCTTTCGCCAAAGGCCCAGGGTCCTGCGACGGGTCACCCCGTCATGGGAGTGCCGTCAACTCCCTCCCGAACCGATCAAACGGTTCACCTCAGCCGTGATCTCGTCCAGCTGGGCCCTCAAAACGTCATGACGCTCGGAAGCGTCCCTTCCGACCTTCTGATCGACCCTGCGAGTCATTCCCGCCAGGTAGCTGATGTGCTCATCGAGGCCCGGAGCGCTGTACCTGACCGGCCCGGTGATGAGCCTTTCGGCAACCGCGTCCAGGCTCCTGGCGGTCTCTGCGTCACGCCCGGTCGCCCCCTGCAACCTCTCCTGAGCCGCTTCCACCCGTTGGACCAGAGCGTTCACCTCCTCCACCATGGCCCTCATGGTCACGTTGAAGCGGAACTGTTCCTGGAGATCCTCGGCGGTCAACCCCTCCTCAGCCAGCCTGGGATCGATGAGCACCGTCAGGGGCTCGGTGAGGACGGTGCTGCCCACCGTCAACCTCACCTGGTATTCCCCGGGAGGAGCCCCCAACCCGGACTGATGCTGGACGTTCCAGACGAAACGATTGTGGCCCTCGTAGGCGGTGACCTGGGCGGCCCGCATGCCGCCGAAACGTTGGCCGCCCCGTCCCGCCATCATCATGGCCTGGGGAGTTTCGGGGGCCCGGGCGGCGGTTCTGCCGGCTTGGGCACTCCGGCTCTCGAACGAATTCACCAACTCTCCGTTCCCATCCAGAATATCGATGGTGACGGGCCCTGCCGGGGCGGACGCCAGGTAGTACTCAATGGTGGGTCCGACGAACTCCGCACCGTCCCGCGTCCGATAGCCGTCCCTGGGCTCATAAAGAAACACGTCTGCGGACGCGGTCTCGGGTCCGATCTGGTGGAGGGCCGATAGGTTGTCCAGAATCCAGAAAGACCTCCCTTGTGTGGCCACGATCAGGTCCTTTCTGAAGACCTTGATGTCAGCCACGGGAACGTTGGGAAGGTTCTGCTGGAAAGATTGCCAATGGGCTCCATTGTCGAAGGAGATGAAGAGGCCGAACTCCGTCCCTGCATAGAGCAATCCCTCCCGGTCCGGATCCTCCCGAACCACACGAGTCGGCCAGTCATCCGGGATGCCGTTGGTGCCGTCGGTCAGGAGAGTCCAAGTGGCTCCGTAATCGTCGGTACGATAGATGTAGGGCCGGTAGTCTCCCAGGAGGAAACGGTGGACCGCGTAGTAGGCCGACCCCGGCCGATGGGGCGAGGGCTCCAGGAACTGAACTCGTCCGCCCTCGGGGAGATCAGGCGGAGTGATGTTGGTCCAATTGACTCCGTGGTCTCTGGTCACATGGAAGAGGCCATCGTTGGAGCCAACCCAGATCACACCGGGTTCCAGGACCGACTCCCTGATTGAATAGAGAGTGCTGTATACCTCCTCTCCCGTTACGTCCCTGGTGATTGGCCACCCGCTGGCCCGCTGGCTATGGGGTGGGTTCCAGGTCAGGTCCGGAGAGATGGTTTCCCAGTTGACCCCCAGGTCTCGGGTGCGATGGAGCTTGTTGGATCCGTAGTAGAGGACCTCCGGATCGTGGGGGGAAACCTCCATGGGTGACACACGCTGGAAGCGTAGCAGGAGGTCCGGAGGTTCATTCCCATAGAGAGACTGGGCCCCGATCCAGTAATTCTTGGATTGGCCCGTCTCCATGTTCACGTAGCTGTACTGCCCCTTGCAGGAGCCGTACACGATGTTGGGTTTGGCGGGGTGGGGCATGATGGGACCGGTCTCACAACCAGGACCACTCCACCAATCCTCGCCCAGCTCCCCACCACTCGCCGCCATGGAGATGATGTGGGTCCCGTCGTCTTGCTGGGCACCGTAGAGGCGGTAGGGGAATCGCTCGTCGGTCCATACGCCATAGAACTCCACCGTGGGCTGATTCAGCTGCGTGGACCAGGTCTGGCCACCGTCAGTCGAAACATTGGCACCACCGTCGTTGGCCTGAACCATGACGTTTCCATCGTTGGGGCTCACCCAGATGTCGTGGTTGTCGCCGTGGGGAGTGGACATCCGGCTCCAGTTCACACCCCCATCCGTGGACTTGAAGAACCCTTCCGCACCCCCGTAAACGGTGTTGGCATCGGTGGGGTCTGCCCCCAAGGTGGTATAGTAGAAAGGACGCTGGATCATCTGGGGGTTGTCGCTGATCATCTGCCAGCTCTCGCCGAAGTCGTCCGAGCGGTAGAAACCACCCCCCGGCTTGGCCTCGATGAGGGCAAAGATCCGGTCGGGCTTTGCAGCCGTCACCGCCAGGTTTCCTTTCCCGATGAGCTCGCCGGGGAGTCCTTCCATGATGTGCTCCCAGCTCTCCCCCCCGTCGGTGCTCTTGTAGAAGCCCCCTTCGTTGGAGCCGCTGATGATGGTCCAGGGTTTCCGTTCGATGCGGCTCATCCAGGCATACACCACGTCGGGATTCCCCGGCTGGATCTCCACGTCCATGGCTCCGGTGCTGTCCGAGACGAACAGGGTCTTTCGCCATGTCTGGCCGCCGTCGGTGGTCTTGTAGACCCCCCTCTCCGGGCTGGGCTTGAAGATGTCCCCGTTGGCCGCGACCCAGACGATGTCCGGGTTCGTGGGGTGGATCCGAACCGCTCCGATCTGGCCGACGTCATAAAGGCCGGCGAAGCTCCACGTGTCCCCACCGTCGGTGGTCTTGTACACGCCTCTTCCGGTGGAGACGTTGCTCCGGACTCCATCCGATCCGGTTCCCAGATAGATGATGTCCGGATCCGAATCCGCCACGGCGATGGAGCCGGTGGAGCCGAGGGGAACCTGGCCATCGGTGATGGGGACCCAGGTCTCACCATTGTCGGTGGTTCGGAACACA
>JASFVN010000144.1:0-10338 GCA_050049805.1 Gemmatimonadota bacterium | reverse complement strand
TCGGCGACGAGGGAGGGGGCGGGGCCTGGCTCGCCGCCATCATGAAGCAGCTCGTTCAACCGGACCCCCAGGAGTTGAAAAAGCTCCAGCGCTTCGTGGACGAAGTGGTCTGGGATGGCCTCCAGTACGCCGACGGCGAACGGCAGTACGGGGTCCGGAAGAGCATGTTCTATTACGAACCGGAGGAAATGCCCGAGGGGACCTACAGCGACGATGTCCGCTACGGAGGATGGTCGAGCTGGGACAGGGAGGAAGCCATGTCCGTGGGCCGATCCTACGACTATCCGCATGTAGCCGCGTTGCACTGGGTCCTCTATCGACTGGCCCGGAACCACAGGGGACTGGTCACCAATCATTCCTGGGATTGGTACCTGGAGCGGGCCTATGAGACGGGAGAGGCCATGGCCCGCCTGGCTTCCCATTATGCCCAGTTCGGTCAAATGGGCGGAACCGTCTTCATGCTGATCCTGGAAGATTTAAAGCGGGAAGGGTGGACGGAGCAGGCCGCAGCCCTGGAAGCCACCATGCGGTCCCGGGCAGAGGTCTGGAGGGCTCTGGGATATCCCTTCGGGAGCGAGATGCCCTGGGATTCCACGGGACAGGAAGAAGTGTACGGGTGGAGCCGATACTTCGGCTTCCACGAGAAGGCCCTCGTGACGCTGAACGCCATCCTGGCCTACATGCCCACGGTCCCACACTGGGGCTACAACGGCAGTGCCAGGCGCTACTGGGATTTCCAATACGCCGGGAAGCTCAGGAGGATCGAGCGGCAGCTTCACCATTACGGATCGGCTCTCAACGCCATTCCGGTCCTGTCGGAATTCCGTAGGCATCCCGACGACACCTATCTGCTGAGGGTAGGTTACGCCGGCATGATGGGAGCCCTGGCCAACATCACCCAGGACGGCTTCCCGCCGGCAGCTTTCCACTCCTA
This sequence comes from Gemmatimonadota bacterium, assembly GCA_050049805.1. Lineage (GTDB taxonomy): Bacteria > Gemmatimonadota > Gemmatimonadetes > Longimicrobiales > Gaopeijiaceae > JABDNZ01. The sequence continues at coordinate 9,404 of JASFVN010000144.1, read as the reverse complement.
TCCGTCCACCCTCCGCATCGATGGGATCACCGGGGACTACGGCCCAGGGTTCCTGGGCCACGCCATCAACACCGGTGCCTACCTGGCCAGAGATCCGGAGCTGGGATGGTTGGCCTTCGGGGGGAACCTGGAAGCCGAGGAAGCGGTGGTGCGCCTGCGGCCCCTGGACTCGGCTCGGTCCCGCGTCTTCCTGGCACCGCTGAGCCTCTGGTTGACCCTGGACGCCGGGACTTTCCAGGAAGTCGAGTTGACCGGCGAGGAGATCCGTTTGACTCTCGGGCCAGCGACCGAGCACACCCCCATTGCGCTCCTCAGGATCGAGGGGACGGCGGAGGAGGCCGAGGCCTTCTCACCCACCGGGAGCTGGGAGTTGGAGAGAGGCGCATTCGTCATACCTCTTGGAGAGGACCCGGCCCAGCTGATCCTGAGACCCGAATCCACGATGACGACCTCGGCCCCTCCGAGGACCGACGTGCCCCTCGGCTGACCATGGACGCATCCTGGGACTAGTGATGCCAGACCCGGAAACGAAGTTGACGGGTCGTGGGAGTAAGAAGAGAATCAGAAAAGGACATGCTGGCCGACAATTCTCAGAGCTTCGCCTCTGGAAGCCTTACGTCTGAAAGCTCCGCCTATGCCAAACCCAAGCCTCAAAACTCTGGTCTCCCGCTGGCGGCCTGCCGCCGCCACGGCCTTGCTGCTGAGCCTGGCGGCGCCGGCCTCGGCTCAAGTCTACACGAGGGCCGACTCTCTCCGGGGGTCCACGACGGCCCCGGCCCGCACCTGGTGGGACGTGACCTACTACGACCTTCATGTGAAGGTGAACCCCGCAGACTCCACCATCCAGGGCCATAACACCATCGCCTACCGGGTCCTGGAACCGAGCCGGGAGATGCAGATCGATCTCCAGGAGCCCCTGCAGATCGACAGCATGATCCAGGACGGCAGGAGCCTGTCTTTCCGAAGGGATGGGAATGCCTACTTCGTGATGCCGGTCTCGGATCAGACGGTAGGCTCCGTCCAGACCATCACGGTCTACTACGGCGGATCGCCCCATGTGGCCCGGCGTCCCCCCTGGGACGGAGGGTTCACCTGGGGTGCCGATGAGATGGGCCGACCCTGGGTGGTCACCACGGACGAAGGGATCGGACCTTCGGTCTGGTGGCCCCTCAAGGACAGTTGGGTGGACGAGCCCGACAGCGCCAGTGTCGCCATCACCCTTCCCGATCCCCTGGTCCAGGTGGGCAACGGGCGGCTGCGACGAGTGATTCCCAACGGAAACGGGACCACAACCTGGGAGTGGTTCGTGGCCAACCCCATCAACGGGTATGCCATCAACGTGAACGCCGGGAATTACACCCACTACGGAGACGTGTATCAGGGTGAGAGAGGGATGCTCACCTTGGACTTCTGGCCGTTGGACTACAACCTGGAGAAGGCCAAGGGGCATTTCACCCAGACCTTCACCATGCTCTCGTGCTTCGAGGATTGGTTCGGCCCCTATCCCTGGTACGAGGACGGATTCAAGCTCGTCGACGTTCCCTACCCGGGAATGGAGCACCAGAGCGCCGTCACCTATGGAAACGGCTACGCCAACGGTTACGGGGGACGGGATGCTTCCGGGACCGGACTGGGAATGGAGTGGGACTTCATCATCATTCACGAGAGCGCTCACGAGTGGTTCGCCAACAACATCACGGCCAGGGATCGTGCCGACGGTTGGGTCCACGAAGCCTTCGCCAACTACGCCGAGGGCCTGTATACCGAGTGCTTGTTCGGGAAAGAGGAAGGTGCCCGGTACACCGTCGGCACCCGGGGAGGTATCCGGAACGACCGGCCCATCATCCCCGACTATGAGGTGGCGGCCTGGGGCTCCGGGGACATGTACCCCAAGGGAGGGAACCTCCTCCACACCATACGACAGATCATCGGAGACGACGAGAAGTGGCGAAGCATACTCCGCGGGTTGAACGAGGACTTCCGACACCAGGCGGTGGCGGGTTCTGAAGTCGAGGCCTACATCAGCCGGGAAGCCGGCATCGACCTGAGCAAGGTCTTCGACCAGTACCTTCGTACCACCATGATCCCAACCCTCGAATACACGATTGAAGGATCCACCCTCTCGTACCGTTGGACCGAGGTGGTACCTGGTTTCGACATGCAGGTAGGGGCGACTCTGGACGACAGCGGATATACCGTGATCCGCCCCACGGAGGAGTGGCAAAGCGCGCAGCTGGATCTTTCCGATCCCTCGACCTTTGCGGTGGACCCGAATTACTACGTAGAGGCCACAAAAAGAGGATGACCATGACACGCTTTTCCGAAGACCAGATCGCCCACGCTTCCTCCATAAACACTCCGTTGGAGAGGGACCAGGCCATCGAGTTCCTGAAAGCCCTCGACATCAAGATGAGCGTAGGCCACTGGTCTGCCGGCGACTTCCTGGACCGGTTCGCGACGGTGGGTTACCACTCCGACGACCCCGACTTCAGCAGCGAGTTCGAGGCTCAGTGCCGCCGGACCAAGGCCGCTGGTATCGACGCCATCGAAATCCACCAACACGTCTTCGAAAAGGAGCTGAATGGGGACCTGGACTTCGATGCCATGAAGAGAGCCCAGGAGGGGTTCCTGCCCGAGCTGGGGATGACGATCACCGCCTGCAACATCAACACCTGGACCAATCCCCGCTTCGGGTTGGGGGGGGCGTGCAATCCGGACCCTGCCCGGAGGCGAGAGGCCCTGGGAGAGATCTTGAAGGCCGTGGAGATCTGCAAAACCCTGGACATTCCCATCATCAGCGTATGGCCCGGATCGGACGGAGCCGACTACCACTTCCAGATCGACTATCTGGAATCCCTGGGATGGTTCGCAGAAGCCCTGGCAGAAGCCAACAAGGCCTGCATGGATGCAGGAGTTCGCCTGGCTATCGAGCCGAAGCCCTATGAACCCCGGGAGCTGTACATGATCGTCCCGACCGCGGGAGCCGCCATCCTGGTGGCCTCCCGGGTGAACGAGATGACGGACGGGCAAAACTGCGGTATTACCGTGGACTACGGACACCAGAAGATGGAAGCCACGACGGCGTCCACCGCCTGTGATCTGGCGGAGTTCGCTGGAGTTCCCATCCACAAATTCGACATCAACGACGCCAGGCAGGGCCGGAACGACCAGGACCTGATCTTCGGGACCGTGTCCATCCCAGAATCCGTGGAGTACCTCTTCACCACCTTCCTCCGGGATTATCGAGGCTACTACAGTCAGGACCAGTTCACCTACCGCGACTGCCCCGCCCGCTCCATGCAGCGGAGCATGGTGAACTTCGCCAACCTGGCACTGAAAGCCGTCCGTCTCTACGGCCGGCGGGAGGAGCTGAGAGCGGCCCAGGCCAAGGGCACCGGCCCCGACATTCTGGACCTGGTGAGCCCAATTCTGATGGGTTGAGTGAGCGGTATGGAGAAACGTCCCCGGAAAGCCGGTGCCGTCCTCTGGGACCTGGACGGCACCCTGGCCGACTCGAAGGAATACCATTGGAGATCCTGGGTCCGAGCCATGGAGGAGGAAGGCCGTTCCGTCACGGAGGCGCAGTTCCTGGCCAGTTTCGGACAGCGAAACGACACCATTCTGGGCGAGTGGCTGGGCCCGGACCCCGATCCCGGCCAGATCGTCCGGGTCGGTGATGCGAAAGAAGCCTATTACCGGGAACTGGTGCGATCCGAGGGTATCGAACCTCTTCCAGGAGCCGCCGAGTGGGTTCGACGCCTCCATCAGGAGGGTTGGGGCCAGGCCATCGCTTCCTCCGCTCCCAAGCTGAACGTCGAGGTGATGCACAGTGCCCTGGGTTTCTCCGGCCTCATCGAGATCCTGGTGGCCGCCGAGGACGTGAGCCGAGGAAAGCCGGATCCGGAGGTATTTTTAAGAGCGGCATCGGGGTTGGGGGTTCCGCCCCATCGTTGCGTGGTCGTGGAAGACGCGGCGGCAGGTATCGAGGCCGCTCGCCAGGGCGGAATGAGGAGCATAGGTGTGGGCGGGGGCGAGGTAGGTGCCGCCGACGTGGCGGTGGAGTCGCTGGCCGATCTTCCGCCCGAAACCTTCCAGAAACTGGTTGACCGTGGCTGATTCTGCCGATCCCCTTTTCGCCGGCCTCGACGTCTCCACCGTGGCAGAGGGCTCAGCGGACATCCCCCTTTTCGCCGGCCTCGACGTCTCCACCCAGAGCTGCAAGCTCGTGGTCATCGAGGCGGCATCGGGTGCCCTGGTCCACGTCGATCAAGTGGTGTACGACCGGGACCTGCCTCACTTCGGAACCGTCGGCGGCGTCATCCCTGGCCTTGGGGAAGGCGTTTCGGAATCCGATCCTCGTATGTGGATCGAGGCGGTGGAAGCCGTTCTTGGACGGCTGGCCGATGCCGAATGGCAGCGGGAGCGCATCCGCTGCATTTCCGTCTCCGGGCAGCAGCACGGCCTCGTATCCTTGGCTTCCGACGGGTCCCTGGCCCGGCCCCGCAGTAAGCTCTGGAATGACTTTTCAACCGGGGAGGAATGCCAGCTTCTCACCGATGCCGTCGGGGGACCCGAGGCGATGATCGCCGCGGTGGGAAACACCCAGCGGACCGGCTACACGGCACCGAAGATCCTCCACATGCGGCGGCGGGAACCGGAAGCGTACGAAAGAGCCGCCACCCTGTTCCTGGTCCACAACTACATCAACTGGCACCTGACCGGAGGGCCAGGCGGGGGCGTGACCGTCATGGAGCCCGGCGACACGTCGGGAATGGCATTATGGCATCCCGAGTCCGGCCGATGGTCTCGGAGGGTCATGGAAGCCATCGATCCTGATTTGGGCCGGAGGCTCCCATCAGTGCGACCGTCGGACCGGACCATCGGGAGCCTTTCTCCGGCCCTGGCCGCTCGCTTTGGACTGTCGTCTGAATGCCGGATCGACGCTGGAAGCGGCGACAACATGTACGGGGCTATCGGCACCGGGAACATCGAGCCGGGCATCGTCACGGTGAGCCTCGGGACAAGCGGAACGGCCTACACTTTTCTCGAGGAGCCTTTCATCGATCCCGCGGGGGAGATCGCTGCCTTCGCCGACAGCACCGGGCACCACCTCCCGCTCCTCTGCGTCTCCAACATGGCCAACGGATATGACGCCTTCCGGGAGGAGTTCGAGCTCACTCACGCCGAGTTCGATGACCTCGTCCGGAATACTCCAGTGGGAAACGAAGGCCGACTCCTCCTTCCCTGGTACGTAGGAGAGCGAACGCCGGACCTTCCCCTTGCCGCACCCCTCTACTTCGGATTCGGCGCCTCGGAGTTCCAGCCCCATTACCTGGCCCGGGCCGTATTGGAAGGACACGTGCTCAATCTCTTCGATGGGTTCCAGCGGATGCCCGTCACCCCTCGCGAGATCCGACTCACCGGGGGACTTTCCCACTCGCCCTCCTGGTGCCAGGCCATTGCCGACGCCTTCCAGGCGGAGACGGTCCCGGTTCGCGGGGAAGGTGCGGCCCTTGGAGCGGCCATCCACGCTGCTTGGGTTTGGCAGAATGAGGAGGGTCCCGAAGACCCGGGACGGGAGGCGGACCTGTCGACGCTTCGGGAGATAGCCAACCACTTCGTCGCCTTCGACGAAGGACGGCGAGCCAAACCGGATCCGGGCGCCCGGCCGAAGGCCCTCCTCCTGCACCGGCTGTTCCGTGCCCTGAGCCGACGGGCCCGAGGGGAAGAGGCGGAGGACCCGTTCCTCTTGAGGCAACAGTTGTTGGACTCCGGCGTGGGCCCTTGACCGCCACACGATCCCGCGCCGCTACACGATTCCGTCCCGCTACTCCTCCCCCAGAGTCGTCACCGGATCCACCCGGGTAGCCCTCCGTGCCGGCACCAGCAAAGCTACGACGGCCACGCCGGTGAGGATCAAGGGCACCACCAGGAATACGCCGAGGTCCCGCGCCCCCACCCCGAACAGCATGGACTCCATGACTCGGCTCAGCGTGAGGGCCGCGGCCAACCCCAGTATCAATCCCACCCCCACCAGGGGCCCTCCCTCCCGAAACACCAGCCCGAGAACAGATCCCCTGGAGGCTCCCAGGGCCATACGCACGCCGATTTCCTTGGAGCGCTGGGATACGCTGTAGGCCATGACCCCGTAAAGGCCGATGACCGCAAGAAGAAGGGCCACCAACCCGAAGCCGGACATGAGGAACGTGCGGAATCGGGGCGTCGCGACAGAGGAAGAGACGAGGGACTCGGCGGCCTGAATCCCGTCGAGGGGTTGGTTGGGATCCACGGCCTCCATGGCCCGGCGAACCTCACGAACCAGGCTCATGGGAGGCAGGGAAGTCTTGAGAACGAACTTCGCGTTCCTGGACGGATTCTGTGAATAGGGCACATAGATCTGGGGAGTATCGCTCCGCCCCAGGGCATAGTGCTGAACCTCACCCACGACTCCCACCACCTCTACCCTCGGTTCATCGTCTTCACGACCAAAGCGGATGCGCTGCCCGAGGGGGTCCTCGCCAGGGAAGGCTTCTTCTGCAAAGCCCTCGCTGACGACTACCACCGGCGGACTCTCGAAACGATCGTCGGCGCCAATGGGCCTTCCTGCGAGAAGGGGAATCCCCATGGCCTCGAAGTACCCCGGCGTTATCCGGTTGAAGAGGACATTCCCGTCTTCGTTTTCCGCGGCTGGGGTGCTCTCGAGCCAGTACCCCCAGATCTCGTCGTCACCCTGGAGCGGCTGAAGGGTGGAAAGGGCTGCTGATTCCACGCCGGGTATCGCCCGCAGGTTTTCGATAGATGCATCGCTGAATGACCACACCCCCTCCGGGGTGGAGTACCGGTCCCCCCCGAGAGGCGCCTCGAAGACCAACCGGTTGTCTCTGGCGAAGCCGGGGTCCTCGGCGGTCAGGGCGGAAAAACTCCTGACCAGGAGGCCGGTTCCCACCAGGAGGACCACGGCGAGGCCGACCTCCGCCACGACGAGCCCTCCCCGCATCCACCGTCGGGACCGGTCCCCGGCCATCCCCCGACCACCCTGCCTCAGGGAGCCGGCCAGGTCCGACCTCGCCACGCCCTGAGCCGGGAAGAGACCGAAGAGGATCCCGGCAAGCAGAGACAGCCCAAGAGAGAACAAGAGGACGGTGCCGTTGACCTCGATCTCCTGCATCCTCGGAAGGAGGGTCGGCAAGGCGGTCTTGAACGCATCGAGCCCGAAATAGGCAAGCACCACCCCCAGGGCTCCCCCCAGGGACGAGAGGAGGAGGCTCTCGGCCAGAAGCTGACGGATCACGCGTCCCCTTCCGGCCCCCACTGCCGTGCGAATGGCGAACTCCCTGACACGTACCATGGAACGGGCCAGAGTCATGTTGGCCAGATTCGCGCAAGCTATCAGGAGGACCAGCCCGACGCTGGCCAGGAAAATGAGAAGCTGAGGTCCCGTCTGACCCAACACCGCCTCCCGGAGGGGTCGGACCGTCGCCCCCCATCCTTCGTTGGAATTGGGATACTCGGATTCCAGGGCGGCGGCCAATGCAGAGAACTCCGCCTGGGCCTGGTCAACGGACACGCCCGGTCGCACACGTCCGACGGCCTGAAGGAAGTGGCTCCCACGAGCCGTGTACCAGTAGGGTTGGGGTCGCAACGGGAGGACCACGTCGGTTCGCGTCCGGGCTGGAGGATGCCAGTCCCCGGATAAGATCCCAATGATGGTATGGACGGCACCGTCCAGGACCATGGTCGCCCCCAGGACCCCCTCGTCCCCCGCAAATACCCGCTGCCAGAAGCCATGGGTGAGGATGACCACCGGCTCTCCATCCGGATCCAGGTCCTCACTGGTGATGCCTCGGCCCAAGAAGGGTTCCCCGCCGAGGATCGGCAGGAAATCCTCCGTCACCCTGTAGGAGATGAGACTCTCCGGCCTGTCCCCCCCCGAATAGACGGCGGAGTTCCGTCTATAGGCTGCCAGGAGTTCCAGGGACCGGTTCTGCTCCTGCCAATCCCAGAAATTCAGAGGAGAAATGCTGAAGGTTTCCCACCCCTGTTCCGGGTAACTCTCCCAGAGCCGTACCACGCGGTCCTGTTCGGGATAGGGCAATGGGTTGAAAACCACCCCATTCACAATGCTGAACATGGCCGTGTTCGCACCGATGCCCAGGGCCATGGTGAGAAGAGCCACAATGGCGAAACCGGGGCTTCGTATCATTCCTCGGGCACCGTACTTCACGTCGGAGAGGAGCTCTCTAACCATGCCGTCTCCTTTGCGGGTATTCTTGGACGGATCACGTGGCGGCCGGCGGTAGCCGCGCCCAAATCGTGTGGAAAGGGCACCGAGGACTTCTGTTGTCCAGGGCCGACGACGAGGGCCTTTGCCACAGGACTCTTCCAGATCGCCGAGAAAAAACTCCAACTCCTCCTGCGGGAGGAAGAGTCGGAGTAGTGCCCGCGCCAGGAGCGGGGGGCGGCCGGCTGCCCCACCTCCACTGGAAACTCGTCGCCGCTTTCTCATGGAAGATCCAGCTCCGGCTCCAGGCCCCGCATCATACGCTTCAGGTCGGACAAGGAGCGCTGAGCCACCTCACGTCCAACCTCCGTCAGCCTGTAGAGCTTCTTTCTGCGCCCGCCCCGCTCCCGGGTCGGAGGGGCCACACGGGTTTCCAGATACCCCTTCCCCTCCAGCCGACCCAGGGTCTTGTAGACCGTCCCCAGAGTGAGCGTGCGGGAGGTTTCCGCCTCCAATTCCTCTCGGATGGTCACCCCGTAGGCGTCATCGCCAAGCCGGAGAATGGCCAGCAATACCAGGAGTTCAAATTCGCCAGGATAGCCCATATGGTCCCTCGAGATAAGGCCGGAGAAAAGGGCTCGTGTTGGACCTCGAGTCCGGGCTCAAGTCCAAGGCCCGGAGTTAGTCTGACAACGTCACACTAATTATGACGAGAAGAGGCTAGAAAAAGTTGCAGGTAGAATCCGGAGCCAAACCCTACCCCCACATCCGCTCTCCCTCCCCAACCTACGCCGGGTCGAGCACCGCTCCCGCCGAACCGACACCCTACGCCGGATCCAGCACCTCCCATACCCGGGCCTCCACCTCCCAGGGGACGTGTGAGTCCCGTTTGTAGTGGGGGATGGCGGCGGCGTGATCGACTTCTGGTGGAGGGCGGCCCCCGATCGCCGTCGAACTCTCCACCACCCTCGGACTCCCTATCGCCCTCGGCCGATCCGTCGCTTCCTCCTCCCCTATCCCCCTCGGCCGCCCGGGCTCAGGATTTACCGGCGGGGCCCCGAAAAGCGCCCGGCCCTTCGGCGTGAAGAACACCACCTGCTGATTCACGTCCATACACACGCTCACCCCACCCTCGTGTACCGCCCGATGATGCCGGCGGCACAACAGGACCAGATTTCCCAGC
>JASFVN010000483.1:0-3308 GCA_050049805.1 Gemmatimonadota bacterium | reverse complement strand
CCAGTCGACGACGGCCTTCGGGGCCAGGATCTCCGGGGGCCCGCCCACGGTCGGACACCCCTCGGACAGCCCCGTCCCCGGCGCCTCGGAATGAACCACGGCGAAGCCCCGTGGGACCCAGGTGGATGCCTGCGATCTGGAAATCTCGCTGCTGGTTCGGGCTTGTATGGAAGGAGGGGCGTTCCTCGGTTGTGGTGGTGTTCCCACCTCATGCCTGGGATTCCAGAAGTAGGAGAGCCCGCCCCCGGCGGTCCCGGAGAAATAGGGACTGGACTCGTAGATGACGGGGACCGTCAACCCTTCTGTCTCCGTCTGCAGGGGACGGACCACGGCCACGTGGACCCGGTCCCGTTTCCCGTCACGGTCGGAGTCGAACTCCGTTTCTACCCAGAGTTCCTCCCGCACCCACTCTTCCGGATTCTCGAAGGCTGCCACGATCTGTGCCTGGCCATCCTGGAAGACGGGCCCCGCCCGTTCCTGGCCCGAAGCAGGGTCAGGGGCGGATACGGCCAGGAGAAGGGCCGTGACGGCATAGAACCCTCGGGTCCCGATTTGTCGTGGTAAGCTTGCTTCGCGTCTCATTCGAATCACTCGTCTCGAGGAACTGGTTTCTTGTCGATGCGTGTCCCGGTGGATCTTCCCCCGGGAAATCACGGCGATATCAATACCCTCGTATACCTCTCCACCACCCGCATCTCTCCGTCCGGAAACTGGACCGTCTGTTCGCGGAGGACCGGGACACCCTTGGAGCCGACCTCCAGAGCGGCAGCTCCCGCGGGGGCCCCACCTACGACCATGGAAAAGGAAATGACCTGGGAGCTTCCCTGGCCAGGCTCATCCTGGTCGAAGGAGAAGTCCTCCACCACCACCCAATCCCGGACGCCACCTTCGGCTCCGTCGGGAGGGGCATTCCCCACGAGCATGGCCAGGTTGTGGAGGATCCCCATGCGCGTCAGGCCAATGAGGACCGCTTCGTTCAAATACCGGGGGGTGGGCCCGGCTCTTCGATCCGGCCCATTCCCGTACTCGTACTGCCCACCCTCCGACCGCAGGAGGAGGTCGACCTCCTGGCCCGCGAATCTCCCCCTGGCTGTGATCTCGACGAGGCCACCAGCCTCGATCCGCAATCCCCCCTGGAGATCTACCTCGACGGCGCCCTCGGCGGCGACTTCATAGTCCACCTCCACGGCCTGGGCCGACAGCAATCGTTCCTCCAGCGCAGAAAAGGCCGCTGCAGGATCCTGAGGCTCCCGGCCCAACCCCGGCTCCGGGGCCTCCCCGCAAGCCTGGAGAAGGCCCACGGCCAGAAGGAGCTCGAACCGGCAGGCAGCTGTTAGGAGTCCCACTCTTCTTCCTCCCATTTGCGTCCTTTCAAGATGCGCCGAGCCAGGCGGCTGCTGGAGTCCCACCGAACCACCAGAATGAGATAGGCCAGGAGAGCCGAAAGGAGGGGCCCCGGAATCACGAATCCCTCCTGGATCTCTTCCCTGACCAACTCCCCATCCTCGTACACCCGCTCCCGATCAAACCGATAGAAAGGGAGCGGCAGGTTCACCGTGACCGTTCGAGAATTGGAGATTGCCACCCCTTCCCTGTCACCCCCCGTGGAATGTGAGGCCACCGCTATGGGGTCTTCGTTGATCCCGAAGCCGAATGCGCCCACCAGGATCAGGAACCAGACCCACCTGAGCCGCTTCTGGGAAAGGGAAATCCCACCGTAAGCCACCTTCGGAAAGCCCTTCCGCCTCCACACATTCCAGATGGCCAGGAGAGAGAGGAGGATGGCAACCCCTGAGAGAACCTTCCCCGCTGTCAAAAGGACAGATATTTCCGGCAAGTCCACCCCCTTTTCACAGTTTCCCTCTCATCCAACCTCCCCCGAACTCATCCAACCTGAGCCATTTTCAAGAAATCTCAGGAAGAATCTCTTTCCTCAGGAGATTCCTGAAGCGCCCCCTGCTCACGTAGTGGTCGGACAAGAGGCGGCCGTTCCAGATCAGGCTGAAGACCCCGTAATGGGATGGGGCCCGTTGTGCCTCCTCCGCCGACCGCAAGATCCGGATCTTCAACTCCAGCCCATGCTCGGCCGCCATCTCCGAGAGGTCGTTGGCCGACTTCGGAAGCATGGGGCATTGCGCCGAATATACGAGGTTCAGGCCTTGGTAGTCCTTCAGGTTTCCGGTGATGTCCCGAAACCGGGGCTCGGGGCCTTCCCGAAGGCGGTAGACCACCAACTCGAAGCGGTCGGTCTCGGCGATCTTCCGAAAGCCAGCCTTTCGAAAAACCCCGGGACCGACCATCCAGGGACCGTCACTCACCATGGCCGCGACGCCCAGGGCGTTCCGGTCCCGGGCCTCCTGGACGCTGGCCCTGACCAACTTGCTGCCGAGCCCCCCCACCTTCTGGCCGCTGGAGTACACCCAGAGGCAGTGCACGAAGAGCCACCCATCAGCGTGGACGGGCCTCCAGGCGTATTCCCCGGGTACGAACTCGAGGAAGGCCAAGGGCTTTCCCTTCTCGTCGCGGAAGAGAAAGTACCTCAGGCCCTCCTCGAACCGTTCTAGTAGCCAATCCATCTTGGGGCCGTGCCCCTCGTGCATCCGGTTCGTGAGGCACCCGATGCCGCATTCCTGAACGTTCTCGGGGCCTACTTTCTCGAGAGATACGGCTTTCATGGGGTCGTCGCGCACTGGCCTCCTTCAGGTCTCCAGGTACAGCTCCGCCACCTCCCTCGCCAGGTCGCCTGCGCTCGCGCTGGCGTTGGAGAGTACGATGACGGTGGTCGCATCATTCACGAACCTGATGATGGCGGCTCGGAACCCGACCCAGGCACCCCCGTGATGCACGGCCGAATGGCCCAGGACATCGCTGACATTCCATCCGAATCCGTATTCCGAGATCGTCCCGTCGTTGAGGGTTGTGGGAGAGAAGGCCCTATCGAGGATCGGCTGGCTCACCAGCTCATGGGTGTAGAGGGCCTGGTCCCAGAGGAAGAGGTCGTCGAGGGAAGCATACACGCCGCCGGCCCCCACCAGCCAGTTGGCCAGGTGGTCGTCGTGCTCGATCCAGCTCCCGTCCGAGTCTCCCGGCCGGTATCCTATGGCCCGGTCGGGGATCACGGTCTCCGGCCGGTCCCGAACCGCCGCCGATTCCATTCGAAGGGGCTCGAAGACGTTCTCCACGAGGAACTCCCCGAAACTCTGCCCGGAGATCCTCTGTACGATCAAAGCCAGGACCTCATAGGCCGGGTTGCTGTAGTCGTACTTCTCACCCGGCGCGAAGCGGGGCTCGCCCCAGCCCTCATAGAG
>JASFVN010000482.1:0-3310 GCA_050049805.1 Gemmatimonadota bacterium | reverse complement strand
GCTCTCGGTCTGCAACACGGTGAGTATCGGGGCGTGACCACCATTGGCCACGGCGGATCCCTGGCCGGGTTCCGGGCTGAGCTTCTTCGCTTCCCGGAGCAGGAGACGACGGTCCTGGTCCTCTGCAACTTCCCGACCTCCGATCCGGCCGGCCGGGCCCGGAGGGTGGCCGACGTGGTCATGGCCGACCATCTGGAGCCGGTACCCGAAGCGGAAGCTGAGGAAACGCCTGCCGCCGAGACCGGTCCGGTAGAGCTGACCACGGAACAGCTCGATGCCTTCGTGGGCCACTGGAGAGCGTCCATGGGGGTGGAGGTGGAGATCCGGCGGGAAGAGGACCGTCTCATCTTCATACAGGATGGCGGTCGGACACCCATCACCGTATTGGCTGACGACCGGCTCCGCGTCGGAGTCGCCGACATCGACATGACCGCGTCTCGCATGACGAACGGCAAATACACCTTCATGAGGGTAACCCAGAGAGGCCAGGCCTTCACCGCCGAGCGTTTCGATCCTGAGGCGGGGGTGCCGGATTTCGCAACCCTGGTAGGGGAGTTTTACAGCGAAGAGCTGGACGTCACCTACGGCCTCTTCCAGGGGGAACGAGGCCTCATGGTGAGGGGGCCCCTGGGGCAGGAGGCCCGGGTCCAAGTTGGGGACGACGACAGGATAAGGGCTCCCTTCGGCACTCTGGTCTTGCAGCGAGAAGGGGGCCAGGTCGTGGGCTTCACCCTGGAGGCGGGCCGGGCCGGCGGAATGGTGTTCGTCAAAGTGGTAGGTGGGGGCTGAGCAATGAAATCCTCTCGGCTCTCTCGCACCGTCCGGCCAGATGAGCTCTCGCGGAGGGAGCGTTACCAGCTCCTCACGTCGCTGGTCATCCCCCGACCCATCGGATGGATCTCCACCGTCTCCTCGACGGGGGTGCCCAACCTGGCCCCGTACAGTTTCTTCAATGCCCTTTCGGCCAGCCCGCCCATGGTGGGGGTGTCCATCGGATCCCGCCGCGGGGAGCCCAAGGACACCCTGGTCAACATCCGCGAGACAGGGGCCTTTGCTGTCAATATCTGCTCCGAGGAGCTCCTGGAGGCCATGAACGCCACCTCGGGGGAGTATGACTCCTCGGTGAACGAGTTCGAGATTGCTGGCCTCACCCCCGAGGCCGGGCAGGCAACCTCGGCTCCGGTGGTGGCTGAGGCACCGGCGGTTCTGGAATGTGAGCTGTTCAAAGAGGTGGAGCTGGGCGAATCCGCGAATGTTCTGGTGATCGGTGAGGTGAAGGCCGTCCACCTTTCCCAGGAGCTGGCGCTGGATCCTGACACCTGGGCCGTGGATCCTGGGTCTCTCCGGGCCGTGGGCCGCCTGGGGGCGGATCGGTACGCTTTCCTCCGGGACATCATCGAGCTTCCACGGCCTCGGTGATCTTCCGGATCCCGCTCATGCCTCGCCCGCTTCGGACCAGGACACTCCCCCGGAATGCGACTCTTGGTAGGACTGTCGGCCCGGCACGTGTCGGTTGGTAGTTCGGATACCTTTGACTTTCTGAGGTAAGCTCCATGGAAGAAGCCGAAGGGTTCGTCCCCGTTGAAGGAGGGCGCCTCTATTACCGGGAGGTCGGCGAGGGCCCGCCCGTCATTCTCCTCCACGGCGGGATGATGGATCATCGCATGTGGGACGATCAGGTCCCGGTCCTGGCGCCCAATCATCGTGTAATTCGCTATGACCTCCGCTTTCACGGCCGGTCCGACTCCCAGCGCATCCCCTTCTCCGACATGGAGGACCTGGCCGTCCTCATGGACTCTCTGGACATCCCCACGGCCACCCTGGTGGGGTTGTCGTTGGGGGGGCAGGTGGCCATGGATCTCGCCCTCACCCATCCGGACCGGGTAGCTTCCCTGGTCCTGGTGGGACCCGGCCTGCCGGGCTTTCCCCTGGAGAGCCCCGAGATTATCCGGCATATCGAAGCCCTCACCGCGGCCATGGATGGAGGGAATTTCGACGAGATGGAGGAGGTGTTCATCCGGGGCGTCTGTGTTGGGCCCTTCCGGGAGTCAGACGAGTTGGATCCCGAGGTCCGCTCGAAGATCCTGACGATGATGAAGGGGAGCCGGGCCCGGTGGGGGTTTCATGAGCTGATTCGCCCCCTGGACCCGCCGACGATGGAGCGGGTCGGGGAGATCACCGCCCCCACCCTGCTGGTCCTCGGCCTTCTGGACGTGCCCGAGATGAAGGGGATCGTGACCTATCTGAACAAACAGATTTCCAATTCCCGGCGGGTCGAAATCCCCAGTGTGGCCCACATGGTGAATCTCGAGGCGCCGGAGCGCGTCAACGAAGTCCTCCTGGAGTTTCTCCAGGGAGGTCCGTAGGGAACGCGACTGGCGGATCCGCAGGGAAGGCGATCGGAAGGAATCCGATCGGGAGGAATCCGAACGAGGGACGAGGGAGGCCGCCGAACCTCCGACGACCTCCCCTTCTCGTGCCAAACGATTGCCCTGCCTTCCTTAGCGTTTGCGCGTTTCTTCCCCCCGTCCGGCGCTCCCTGCCTTCAATTCCTCCTTCAGACTGGATAGCATCTCCGACGCCGTCATCCCGGGTTCGAAGAAGTAGACGTCCGCAGCCGGCACGCGTGTGGCCACGGCAGACACTGCGCTCGGCCCCATCTCGTTCCCCACTCCGCCGAAGGTGTAGTACGGCAGGCCCAGGCGTTCGAGTTCTGCGCCCGGAATGGGGAAGTGTAGGGGTGTGCCCTCCACCAGCCCGTGATGGAAATCAGGACCTGTCGGGGCCAGGGGCCCGAACCCGCGGCGGTCGAAAAACGCACAGCCGCCGCAGAGCAGGAAACCCTCGATCCGCTTCTCGTAGATCAGCTTGTCCATCAGATCCGACTGGGATTCAGTGGCCAGGGCAGGTGGAAGCTGGCCCCGGTCCACCCGGGTCGCGTTGATGATGTCGGCCACCGTTTGGGAAGGTCCGGCGGTTCGCAACAGCCCCTCGGCTCGGAGGAGCTGCATCTCGACGGTGGTCATGTGGGTGATGGGGCCCACCGCGTTGCTGATGAAGTAATCCCAATAGCGGTGATGGCTGTAGAGGGAGTAGTGGTAGGTGCCGCGTTCGAAGAGGAACTCCGACGGCCCCCGGCAGGCGAAGTCTATCCCCATGCCGGTCGGGTCACCGTCCTCGGGAGTGATCCGGGCGTCGGGTGTCACGATCTCGACTTCGTTTCGGTCGGCGACCGAAGTGGCCAGCCAGCCGGCGAAATTCCCCGATGTGTCCAGCCAACCGATTGTCTTGTAGTCGGCTCTCGCCCAGG
>JASFVN010000481.1:0-3314 GCA_050049805.1 Gemmatimonadota bacterium | reverse complement strand
GGGTCCCAGCCGGTAACGAACCATTCGGTTCCCGGCCGGAGCCGCGACTCAAGAGGACGGCATCCTCTGATCGCTCGTCACGGCGGAGGCCCGCGAAGCGGCCGGGCCGGGGCTGACTTTCAAACCATCTGCCCTTGCGCGGAAGCGCGCTCTGAGGCCCGCGCGGGAACCGGGCGTTACCAAACAAGCTGAACCAGGTGCGGATTCTTATCCGTCTGCCCCCTTCGGTTTGGGTCGCTGGCCATCCATCGACCAGTCATTACCTGCCTTGCTACTCACTCGGGGTGGCCAACGGCAGTCAATGCAACCGGAATCTCTCCAACAAGCGAGCGTGGTAGTCCCCCGGCCGATCGCGGATCGGGGGCATTTGGCTCCGAGCAAAGTCGAGATCAACTGAGAAGAGTCGTTGATGGAGGTCAGCGTAGGCGGAATCCCAGTCTAGGTCCAGGTATTCGGGGAAGTCCCCGCTGATGTGTAGTTGGTTCCACGGCGAAACGCCTGGAGCCTGGAACAGGACCTCCGTTGTTTCAAGGGCAATGAGACTATGGAGCTTCCCCTCCTCCACCAGTACCCCATTCTCAGGGCCGAAATAGGTCGTCATCAAGTTTCGATACGTCTGCAGCGCTTCCGGCGTGTCCTGAACCCCAATGAACTCGACGAGGTACTGGATCTCTGCCTCTCGGCCTCCTTGCACGGGATTCGGTTCCGGATAATACGAGTTCGGAGTCGGTGCGAGAGTCTCAGTGCGAAGGATGGTGTGGGATGGATTGGGGAAGTCTGGGCAGGCTCCGGGGTCATGGCTGGGCCCAAAGACCCGCTTCGAACTCGTGCCAGGAGCAGCGCGAATCACAATTAGGACGTCCCAAGACACGGCTTCTTCAAGAGACTCCTCGGCTTGTTCCAGATCGTACAACGTGACCTCCTGAATGGCTCCTTCCCCCAGCATGTCCTCCCATTCCGGTGCCCGGCAGGCTCGCAAGTACGAGAGGAACACGCTGTCGCCGCCGGGAGGAATGTGGACCAACTCTGAGAAGAACCTCGGATCCTGGTCAGGATCTTGGAGGCGATGATTTTCGTCCACATTCCTTTCGGGCTGCCCACAAGAAAGGGAAAGCCCGAATAGAAACCAGACGACGCCGGTTGCAGTGGATCGGATGAGAGCGCCGGAAGCCATGATTTAGAGTGAGTGGTCGTCCAAGACCCCCCGTGTTGCGCAGACGTGAAGCGATTCCCGTCCTCTTTGTTCTCCAGCTTGTTTGGCAACGAGCCATTCGGTTCAAGATCGGAGCCGGAGATCCACGTGTCCCCTCCAACCCTCTCCGCCCTTCCGGCGAGATCCCGGAGGGCCGGGCGGAGCTCCTCCTGAGTCTAGGCGTCTATGCGCTGTGGCGCACTCTGGAGCCCGTGCAAGAACGGATGGGATGGACTCCTCCCCCAACCGGCACCAGCGTGCCAGGACTTACGTCAACGGCCCCGAAGGCCACATACGGGGGAGGAGTCCTCATGAATTCTACCCCGATTGCCGTGGATCTCGCAAAGTCTGTCTTCCAGGTCTCCGTGTCCCATGCTCCCGGTCGGGTCCGGGAGCAGCACCGGCTCTCACGCCGACGCTTCCGGACCTTCTTCCGGCATCAACCACCCGCCCATGTTCTCATGGAGGCCTGTGGCTCTGCTCACCACTGGGGACGCGAGCTCCAAACCCTCGGCCACCAGGTCTCGCTGCTTCCCCCTGCCCACGTCGCTCGCTACCGCCAGGGAAACAAAACCGATCGTGCCGACGCCAAGGCCCTCCTGGAGGCTGCCCGAAACGAGGATATCGCACCGGTCCCCATCAAGTCCCTCGAGCAGCAGGCCATCAACGCGCTGCACCGCCTGCGTTCCGGCTACCTGACCACCCGCACCGCCCGCATCAATTCGGTCCGCGGCCTCCTCGCTGAATTCGGCCGTCCCGTGCCCCGGGGCCCTCGGGCCTTCCTGGCCAAGGCCCACCTCGTGCTGGACGACGACAGCCTCACCCTCTATCTCAAGACCCCTCTCACCGAGGCTCTCCGTGAGATCAACGAGCTTCAGGCCAAGGCCGACGACCTCAAGCGTCAGCTCGAGCGCCTCGCTCCCCTCATCCCTTCCGTCCGATTCCTTATGACCGTCCCAGGCATCGGTATCCTCTCGGCCACCGCTCTTGTTGCCACCGTCGGTGACGTCCAGCGCTTTCCCTCAGGCCGTAGCTTTGCCAACTACCTTGGTCTCACGCCCCGGGAGTCCTCCGCAGGAGCCTCCCGCCGTCTAGGACCGTTTCCGAAAAGGGGTAACCGCTACCTCAGGACGCTCCTCATTCACGGCGCCCGCTCGGCTCTCCTGGCAGCCCACCGCACGGCTGAGCCCGACTCCCTCCAGACCTGGGCCCTGCGTACCGCCCAGGCCCGTGGCCACAACATCGCTACCGTCGCCCTCGCCAACCGTATCGCTCGCATCGCATGGCGGGTGTGGCGAGATCAACGCCCCTTCCAACGACGTCCTGCCGAGAAGGAGAACGCCGTCTGAACCCTTCCGATCAGCTGTGTTTCCATAGGGATGGCCCACCGGTCGGACCGGCGTGGGGGCGTGCCGATAACGCCCGTGACCGTTCGGGGTCGCTGAACCGATTGGCTCCCCACGCGCGAATCCCCATCCTGGCCAGGAGCCAACACGCTCCACTTCAAGGGCCGAAGATACGACTGCAGTCGACCTTCAGCCGTCCCACTCCAATGCTCTATCTCTTACTTTTCGGGAGGAGTCCAGATACGGGCGGCACGCCGAGGGCCCCGCCCTGCTGGTCGAACATCCCTAACGTTTTCGCCGTTACTGGTAGCCGAGCACCTCATCACGATTTCTTGGTTGGTCCGCATTCATGGACTCCCCGATTTCAGCTGCCGTTCGATCTCGCGCTGGGCCGCTGCATCCGACGCGGCAAGTGTAGTAATGCTTAGCCAGGGGATCTTCTGGCGAAGGACCGAGAGTCCGCCCCAGAGAAGGAGGAGGGGTTCGAAGAAGATTGAGTATCTCCGGTCCGGGGTCACCTTCACCACGGACCAGACGCTGCCTCTCCCGATCCGACCCTGGACAAGTAAGACGGCGTTGCCTTGTTCATCATCGATCCCGGCCCAGGGACCCAAGTCTCGGTCCAGCTGGCTGAAGACGGTGAAGCGGGGACCGTTCGGAATCTCGGCCACGCCTTTGCGTAACCCCCCGGCGAAGAAGATCTGGGTGAATTCGGCGTCGGTGTCGATCACCGCGCCGTGTAAGAGGAACACCCCGCGAAAAGGAACCCGCCACAC
>JASFVN010000480.1:0-3316 GCA_050049805.1 Gemmatimonadota bacterium | reverse complement strand
AGGATCACGCCGTCCACGATATAGAGCGGGTCCTGGCTTCGGCCGCTGGCGTCCAGGGCCGTAACCCCTCGAAGAAGCACAGAGGGTGTGGATCCTGGGAGCCCACTCCCTTGAACCACTTGGGCACCAGCCACTTTCCCCTGGAGGCTCTGGGCCGGGTTTACACTGGAAACCGGAAGGTCCGCAGCCCGGACCTGCGTCACCTCGAACGGGAGCTTGGTCCGTTGAGTGGCACCCACCACGCCCGTGACCACGATCTCCGAAAGGGAAATAGCCTCCGGTTCCAACCGAAAATCTGCAACCAGTGTCTGCCCGGGTTCTATCTGGATCGTCCGTTCCTCGGTCCCGAAACCCAGGAGTTGAGTTCTCAGAACGTATTCCCCTATCGGGACGCTCCTGATCAGAAAACGGCCGGTCGATCGGGAGAGGGTGCCGAGCCCCGTTCCCTCCCCGGAAGCACGTTCCAGGCTCAGCTGTGCGGCGCCCAGGGGTTCCCCGGTGGCGGCATTGAGTACCGTACCTGTCACGGAGCCAGTCTGGGCGACCAAGGTCCCATGAGAGAAGAGGCTCACAATGAGTAGAGGAAGGATCGAATAGAACCCAGTGCGGATAGGAAGCCGTCGAGCTCCAGCGCGATTTGCGTTCATGGCTCTCCTATCCTTCCTCGCCCGGGAATCTATAAGTGCTGACGGGTGCGCTCAGGACGCCACCCGATCCCCCGAAGGTGTAGCAAGGGCCGAGTTGAAGGACCTCGAGCTCCTGGCAGGGAACCGGCAGCTGAAGCGGCGTATCCTTCCAAAGATCTCCCCAGCCCCGCCCGTCGAAGAACCAGTTCACCCCGCCTATTCCTGTCCAAACCGTCTCCATGCGCTTTTCCCACTTCAGCATCTCCCAGAGGCCCCCACACTCGCCGCTAGGAAGCCGGGGAACGCAGGAAACGTTGACTTCCGACACGTCTGTCGGGCTGAGCCCATGACGCACACGGGTCTCGTTCACAATGGACGCGGCCCCGGCCAGATCCCCCTTTCGGTAGAGTCCCTCGGCTTTGAGGAGCCGAAGCTCCTCCCGTGTGATCTCCGGCTGGTCGAAGTCACCGTAGAAATAGCCGCCACCCCGGCCCCAACCGACTTTGTACCAGGACCAGCGCCAGGTTCCTTGGGAAGCCCCTATCCATTTCGAGTCATTCTCGGCCATCAACTCGAAATACTCTCCACCCTGGGTTCTCTGCTCCTCCACCGTCGAGCCCTGGGGGAACCGGAGGTCCGGAGTGACGATGAGGACGGGGCGGTCATCAGGAAGGATGGGATGCTTCTCGGGCAGGTCCGCCTCGTACCACTCCGCCACCGCCCCGCTCTGATCTGCCATCCCATAGACGAAATAGGGCATGCCACTGTATCTGGGATAGGCAGCGTAGTCGAGCAGGACATGATACCAGTCTGCTGTCCAGTCCATATTTAGGGTCAGCGTAGATTGGAGGCCCTGGTCCACATCAGCGATTACCGCCTCCCAGTCCACCGCGGCCCGCTCCTCCGGAGTCCGAGCCACCTGGGCTCTGAGGCGGGCCCGATAGGAGCGAATCAGGCGAACTAGCTCGGAAGATGTTGGTTCAACTCGCATCCACTCGAAGGGGATGGTGAACCCCTCTTGGTTCGCCAGCTCGATGGCCTCGTCGAAATAGCCAAAGGCCGCCTCCAGAAGGGTATCGTAGTCCACCGGGACCCCTCGCTCCTCCTGATCGGTGGTCTCGTCCAGTATGAAGCCACGATCGTAGTGGAGGGCGATGGTACCGTGAGCCAGGCCCTGGACGAACTTCCCGAAAGCATGGAGGCGATGGACGCCCTCAGCACCGATGCCTTGGGCCACCTCGGGATCCTCCAGGGCCCGTAAGCCATTGGCCAGGGATGAGATGGCCCGGTAACCATTCGTCCATACGAGAGTGGGATGATTGTAGGCATATTCCAGCGGATCCATGGATATGGGCTGGCGAGGAATAGCGCTGTAGTGTGAATGGCGGCATACGTTGCTCCACATCAGGTGTTGGAACGCCTGGCCGCTTAGGAACATTCCAGGAGGGCATACGCCGTAGACGCTGCGGAACCAGAGGTAGTAGGCCCCGCTCACCAGAGACTCTACATCCTCCGGTGAAGAAAGGGCCCGATCCCGGTCTGGGTCGTTCGGGTTGGCGACGTCCAGCTCCGTGCAACCAATAATGATGAGGGCAGTGAGAAAAGAGAGAAGGATGGCTGAGAGTCGGCGGTCCTTGTCCCAGCCTATCATAGGGTGCCTCCATGAAAAAGCTCAGGAAGAGAATCCCCCCGGGGGGATTGCGCCTATCGTTCCAGCTTCGGTGACACCGATCCCCATGACAGGCCGGAGGTGAATGGTCCCAGGATAGTCAATCCTGTTGAGAATTCCTAGGCTTCTTGGGTCTCCCGGGGGCTTTTCCCGGGAAGCGCGTACCCTTTCCAGATCTGACTTCTTTCCTTATTGAATAGTCGGAGGGTAGCTGCAGCCAGCCTGACAAGAGATCCTGAGGAGTCCTAGTGGACTTTCAGAACCGTCTGTCCGCTGCAATCGCCGACCGCTACCGGATCGAGTCCGAGATCGATTCCGGGGGCATGGCCACGGTCTACCGGGCCCGGGACGTTAAGCACGAACGGACCGTGGCCATCAAGGTGCTCCGGCCGGACTTAGCCGAGGCCATCGGAGCCGACCGCTTCCTCCGTGAGATCCGCACCACCGCCAGTCTCTCCCACCCCCACATCCTGCCCCTCTTCGATTCCGGTGAGGCCCACGGATTTCTCTACTACGTCATGCCCTTCGTAGACGGCGAGTCCCTGGCCGATCGCCTGGAGCGGGAGGGAGAGCTCCCCCTGGAGGATGCCCTCCAGATTGCCCGGGAGGTGGCCGATGCCCTGGCCTATGCCCACAAGAAGGGGGTGATCCACCGGGACGTGAAGCCTGCCAACATCATGCTGGAGGGAGGCCATGCTCTCCTGGCGGACTTCGGGATCGCCCAGGCGAGGGCCGAAGCGGAGGAGACGAAGCTCACGGGGCTGGGGGCCTCGCTGGGTACGCCCTCCTACATGAGCCCAGAGCAGGTGACGGGGGAAGAGAAGCTGGACGGGCGTGCCGACCAGTATGCGTTGGGATGCGTGCTGTATGAGATGCTTGCGGGGCGTCCGCCCTTCGGAGGTGAGGGGATCGAGACGGTACTGAGGCAGCATCTGGCGGTGGAAGCGCCACGGATCACCGGGAGCCGGCCGGCGGTTCCGAAGGGGGTGGCCACGGCCCTCCACCGGGCCTTGGCGAAAGT
>JASFVN010000479.1:0-3317 GCA_050049805.1 Gemmatimonadota bacterium | reverse complement strand
CTCCAGCTCCTCCAGGACATGCTCCAGGGCCAGGACGCCTGCGGGTTCATTCCCATGCAGCCCTCCTACCCCAATCAGCGTCGGTCCTGGTTTCGGACCGCGGATCCGGCCCAAAACCCTTTTGATTCTGGAGACAGGCCCGGCGAGGGTATGAGCTTCCATGGCCCGGGACGCTTACTCCTGCCCCAGTTTCTCTTTCAGGAGCTCATAGGCGATGGGAAGAAAGTCCCTCTCGCTCACCAATCCCACCAGACGCCCGTCCTTCAAGACTGGAAGACAGGAGATCTGCTTCTCCCTCATGAGTTCGATGGCGTCCACGGTGGGGGTGTCCGGTTCGACACAGATGGGATCCGGGTCCATGACATCCCTGACCTGTACGTCCTGGGGAATCCCCTTCCCAGGGCTCTCGGCCATCATGCGAAGGATCTCCCGGTAGGAGAGGAGGCCGACCAGGTGATGCTGGGTGTCCTCCACGGGAACGTGGCGAATCTTTTTCCGATCCATGAGGAAGGCGGCCATCTCCACCAGCTCGTCTTCGCCCACGGTAAACAGGGTGGTTTTCATGTACTGACCCACCCTGACGAAGGTCTGCTGCCAGCCGCCGGCTTCCGTCAGGTCCGCCGGGTCCCATTCGTGGACGGGGCGTCCTTCCTTTTGTTGGCGCAGGGCGTTGGCTGCGATGGCCGCCAGGCGCTCGGAACGGGTCCCCTTCCCTTTCAGATTGGCCACGGACCGGAGGGCCCAGACGGTGCCATTTTGACCCGACTCCACCCGGTCACGGATGACGCCCAGATAGGTGTCTGCGTCACCATGATCCACACCGGCGCCCTTCAATCCTCGCTCGGCCATGGGGAGAAGGCGTTGAAGGATGAGGGTCCGGGCGTCCACGGCCTCCCCGTCGAACCATTCGAAGCCTGCGTTCAATCCCAAGCGGGCGGCGGCGATGAAGTTGGAGCGGGCCTCGTCGAAGTCCATCCGATCCGTGACGTCCCCGATCTCCTCCGGAGCCGCCAGCACCAGACCGGTCCAGAACGCTCCGTTGGCCACCTCGTCCCTGACCGTGGGTCCCGAGGGGAGGACCCGGGACTCGATGCGGAGGTGGGGTTTCCCGTTCATCACACCGTAGCAGGGCCGGTTCCACCGGTAGACCGTACCGTTGAAGAACTGAAGGGCCTTCAGGGAAGGGATGCCGCCTTCCTGCAGGGTCGACAGGGGATCTTCCTCGATCTCGCCGGCCAGGAGCACCCTGAACCGGGCAATGTCTTCCTGAAAAAGCTCCACCACCGAACCGTCCACCCAGTGCTCCCCGAATCGAACCCGGGGAAGCATCTCCCGTTGGTGAACCGAAGTGTCCCGGGTATCGAGAGACTGCTGAAAGAGAGCGATGCGGGTCTCGGCCCAGAGCCTCTTTCCGAAGAGGAGCGGCGAGTTGGCCGCCGCGGCCAGAACGGGAGCAAGGACCGCCTGGGCAGCGTTGTAGAAGGGGGCGAATTCGTCGGCGGACACCTGGAGGTGGAACTGGCAGCTGGCGTTGCAGGCCTCCAGCATCACCGAGTCGTGCTGCACGTGGATCTCGTCCCAACCCACCACCTTAAGGTCGTAGGGGGTTCCACCCCGCATCCGGTTCAGCGCGTCGTTGAGGGCGAAGTACCGCGGCTTCGGCGTGATGTTCTCGAGGGAGAGATCGGATTTGGCGATGGTGGGAAGAATCCCGGCCAGGAGCACGTCGGCCCCCTCTTCCGCCGCCGCCTCACGAGCTTTCTCCAGAAGTCTCTCGATTTCTTCCTGCAGGGTCCTGAGGGACGGACCGGCCAGAGACACCGGGGAGAGATTCATCTCCAGGTTGAAACGTCCCAGCTCGTGGGTGAAAGCAGGGTCATCTAACCGGTCTATGACTTCCGGAGCCACCGGAGCGGGATGAAAACTCCGGTCCACCAGGAATGCCTCCTGTTCGGCACCGATCCTCCGAACGCCGGTCTCGATCAAGCCTCGAGCCAGGACTTCCTCCAGGGCCTGGAGATCAGCCAGCAGTGCCTTGGTAAACGACCGGAAGGCGTCCGGATTTCGGTCCGGGGCGGACGTTTCGCTCATGTTCAGATCTGGGAGCTAGAGTTTGAGGCGGTTACTGGAACCGGAATACAAACATAAACCCGAAGATAAGAAAAGACATGATTCGACGGCATGATCCGAAGAAAGGAGGGCCTCAGCCGCGGGCCGGAATCCTGGGGAGGTCAGCGGGGAATTGAACGGCAAGGGCCCTGGCCGGGGCCAGGGCCCTCCGAAGAACGGTTCTTCCAGGGGGGGCGGAGGCGTCTCCGCCCGCCACCCCGACTTCTGCCTTGACCAGGCTTGCCGAAGCCGTGGATGCTCGTGCTATCGGCGTCGCTAATGGGGGCCGAATGGGCTCGCCGATTCGACTTCAGTTCCACAGGCGATACAATAGCGCCAGCTGAGCTTCAGTTTCTGGTCGCAGGCACCGCAGATGTTTCGTCTCACGTCCTCGCCGCAGAACGGGCAGAAATTGACCCCGGCCCTCTGCGGGAGAGGCTCGACACAGGAGGGGCATTCCTGGAAATGGGGAAGATCCGCCTTCTCGGCCGCCACCTCGAGAGATGGATCCACGTCAACTGTTTTATTCATTTCCCGGGGTTCACCCACTGCCGGGTCTCGGTCCAGCTCCATGGTCTCATCCTTTGCGGGAGCGGCGTCCACCGGGATCTCTGGTTTCTCCTGTCTCGGAGAAGGGCGGACCCGCACCCCGACGGAAAGGAAATCGCGCAGGAGCCCGGGGTCCGGGGACCACTGGTTGACTTTCTGTTGGAGCTTCTGCCGGTCGGCGAGGGATTCGATTTCCAGGCACCCCCCTTCCCTGGCCAGAAGGAGAAGGAGTGCACGTTCATAATCGAAGACCGACTCCACCCCCAGCTCCTTTTGGCTCGTCTCGAAGGGGACAAGGTCGTAATAGATGTCCGCCACCGTCAGGGCCAGGTGCTTTTCGTCAGCATGCCTGAGGATGAATTGGTCCTGAAGCCTTCGGTCGAAGCGGGTCAACAGTTCGGTGTGGTCGGTTTGCATTGGGCTGCTTCTATCCCAAGAAGTTTTTCTTGGCGGTGTAGGCTCGTTCGCCCGACGAGCTCTTCCTCAGTCTTCTCCCGGGGCCGGTGCGAGGGAAGACCCACTATATCGGCACTCTTCCCCGATCGGCAAGGGTCATGCCCTGGTGGGTTGTATGGCAGCTAAACCTTTTATTTACATGGTTTTAGACCGCATCCATCCATTGAATCCGTTTTGAGACAAAGCCGTAAAAAGCCCGCCAG
>JASFVN010000478.1:0-3329 GCA_050049805.1 Gemmatimonadota bacterium | reverse complement strand
GGTCTTTCCTCGGGGGCCGGCGGGATCCAGGGGCGACCAGTCTCGGTCCAACTCCAGGTGAAACCCGCCATGCCGTTGATCCCTGAGCTGATCCCTCATGGCCCTCCATCCTAACTCACAGAGCTCCATGGCTTCGCCCTCGTCGAATGCCAGGGCGAACTCGGCCAGGGCATAGAGGGCGAAGGTCTGAGCGTAGAGGCGTTTGGTGCCGTCCACCACCGAGGCCCCGTCGGGACTCACCGACCAGAGAAACCCTCCATGAGCCTGGTCCCAGAGATGGGACCTGAGGAACTCGAACCCCTGCCGGGCGGCTGGCTTAGCGTCGGGGAGATACCCCTCCCGGAACAGGCGGGAAAAGAACCAGATCATGCGTGACTGGGGCACGCAGGCTTTCTCCGGAGAAGCCTTCAAGTGCCCGGCCAGATCGTGGTTGAGGAGGTAACCACCGTGCTCTTCGTCCAGGGTCTTCGTCGCCCAGAAGGGGACGATGTTCTCCATCAGGATCTTCTCGAGCCTGGGCGCTGTGTCCAGAACCTCCCGGACCTTGGATTCGCCTTCCTGAAGCGTGACAGGTCGTAGGGGCCCCGGGTCCACGGGGCGAGGCTGTAGCAGCCTGTACCAGCGCCGCTTCATGAATTCGATCACCTCGATCTCCTCATCAATGAAAACTTCCGGCAAGCATGGCGTCTTGATCGACAGTGTTCCAATCAACGCAGCCTGCGTGCGATCCGACCGAGGAATCGGCGCAGCCGCCTGGTGGACTCCACCCGGGGGATGTCCCGGGGGACCCAACCGGTTTCGGCCGTGATTTCAGAGAGGTCCACCAGGCTAGTCATTTCCGTCACCGGCCTCCGAAGAGGCACCCCGGCGTAGTACCGATCCACGTATCGACAGATCATTTCCTTCGATACTACCGATAGGGCAGGATAATAAGTCCGGTACCCGGGAAGGTCCGACCTGAGACAGGCCAGGATCAAGCGTGCCGCATCCCTGAAGGAAAGGCAAGCGAAGCCCTGTTCCACCACAGCCCGGATCTCCCGTTTCCTCAGAGGCCTCAGTTGCCTGCCCCAGGAGCCTGTTCGAGTCGGATGCACCAGCCATGGGAAGCGGAGGCTCTGGCACTTCACTCCCTCTGGAGAAAGGATGCTCTGGACCAGAACCTCGCCCACGGCCTTCGAGACCGCGTAGGGGTTCTGGGGGTTCTGGCAGAAACCTCCATCCATGGGAAGATAGGGGATTTCAGTGGGTCGATCCTCGGGTACTCCCTCGCTGGAAAAGACCTGTACGGTGCTGACGTACACGAACCGCTCCACGCCGGTAGAAAGGGCGGCCTGGCACAGGTTCAAGGTCCCTTTGACGTTGCTGGCGAAGAGGGCGTCTTTCGGAACTGCCGGGTCTCTTGGTTCGGCCCCGCAGTGCACTACCGCGTGGGCCCCGGCAAGGAAGTTCGGCCAGGGGTCCGGGTCCCGCAGGTCCAGGAGATGAAGGGCGCCGGGACGAATCGGGGGTTCGCTTCGGCCATCCGCCGTAGACTGATCGGCCGGCGCCACACCCGATTCGTCAACCACCAGCGGCTTCCGATCCGTTGCCACTACCTCCATCCCGGCCTCCGCAAGCACCGCCCAGACGACAGAGCCCAGGTTCCCGGCGGCGCCGGTGATTACGACTCGCAATCCGTTACCCTTTTCTCGAGGTTTTCCTACTATTGATGAGACGGAGGCGAACGCCCTCGAGGTCTCCCGCTTCCCATTGGAGAGCCGCAAGCGTCATTCCGAGATCTGTTCCATCGGCACGAAACGGGTGTCCCCGAACGCTATACTTCATCAGGAATATTCAATGGTAAGGCACGATTCTTGATTTTTTTCTTTGTCCGATGGTAACGGAATCTGCTGACAGGGGTAGAGGACGGATGAATCAGCTCCGAACCCTCTTGCCTTTTGTTGCGGACCTGCAACATGTAGATGCGGGGGTACTACCTCAACAAGGACGACGGAAATGCTCGCACCCGACACGCGCCTGCAGCCCAACGCGGCTGAAGTGGCGGCCAAGGTCATCGATGGAGAAGCCATCATCATGAATCTAGCGAATGGCCTTTACTTCAGCATGGACAACGTGGGGGCCGCCATCTGGGAATTCATCGAGGCGGGACAAAGCTTGGAAATCATGGGAAGAACCCTCTCCGACCGGTATGGCGTGGACCAGGAGACCGCCATGAGCGACGTCTCCCGACTGGCCGGCGAGCTGTTGGAGGAAAACCTGGTTCTAATGGCCCCTGAGAATCTTCCCGTGCCTCCCATGCCCAACGGGGTGGGTAGCGAAGGCCAGTATTCCAGCCCGGTCTTGAACAAGTACAGCGACATGGCCGACCTTCTGGCTCTGGATCCGCCCATGCCGGATCTGGGAGCCCCTCCCCTGGATTGAGGGGGGAAGCCAGACAGCTCTATGAAAGACACGACTTCCATCCCTGATGGGGACTTCAGGCCCGCTTCGGGGCTCGAACCCCGGCACCCGGAACCACAGGAGCGGGCCTTCGCCAGGCCCGGCGTAACCCCCAAAGAGGAGAACGACCAGCTCACCGCTCTTTTCGAGGAGGCCTGGAACCGGAACCCCGGCCTTCGGCACGAGGAATGGTTCACTTTCGCCGATTACCCGGCTCGCATCCGGATCGTGGGTCACGGGTTGGCGAAGGACGTTTTCCGGGCCTTCCAACACCTAGCTCGAAGCGGCGAAGCCCCCGACCCGGCCCTCTACATCAACCTTTGGGACCAGAAGGAAACGGGGTTAGGGATCGACGGCCTGCGACCCAGTGAGGATCTGAACGCTCAGGGGGAGACCTACGTATCGGAGGACGGGCACGTCGTGGTCACTGCCCGCCCCCAGACGCGTACCGCCTTTCAGAGAGTGGAACGAATCATGGTGGGCTGGGTGGCGGATCACGGTCACCTGACCCAGTACGAGATCGGGCGTCCCCTCCACTCCGAGATGATGCTCTGGCACAAGGACCGGGACGTTCAGGCCATTCACGCTGGCTTCGTGTCCCGAAACGGAGATGGGGTCCTGTTCGGTGGTCCCGGTGGAGCCGGGAAGTCCACCACGGCCCTCACCTGCCTGAAGGCCGGCTTCGAGTACATGGGTGACGACTACGTGGGCCTGAAGGCCCTGGGCGGTGGGGAATACGAAGGCCACAGCCTTTTCTGCTCCACGCACCTGGAGCCGAAGCACCTGAAGCGATTTCCGTATCTGAAGGAATTCGCCATTCCCGGCCGTTTACCCCGAGAGGACAAGAGCCTGGTGTTGCTCTCAGAGGTGCTCCCCGGGGGGCTGAGCCG
>JASFVN010000477.1:0-3335 GCA_050049805.1 Gemmatimonadota bacterium | reverse complement strand
AAGAGTCGCAGGATCCGCTTTGGTCAGGTCGTCGCTGATGACCTCCCAGCTCTCACCCATGTTGGGCGATCGGAGAAGCTTGTTCGAGCCGTGGAAAACCACGTTGCAATCGTGGGGTGAGATGAGAATGGGAGCGTTCCAATTGAACCGAAGATCCGGATCGGAGTAGCGGATGCTCTCCCGCTCACCGGTCCAGAGGTCCAGTCGGGAGAGGGGCCCGAACTGACTCTCGTTGAAGAGATACCGGTTCGTGCACGTTTCGAACTCGTTGTACATCCCGTCGCCCCCGCCCACCCGGAGCCAGTCCTCGAAGTAGATGGGACCGCCGGTGATCTTGGTATTGGGCCCCAGGTGGGATCCGTTGTCCTGAAGCCCCCCGGCGACCCGGTAGGGATAGGACATGTCAAAACCCACCGCATAAAGCTGGGCCAAAGACTGGTTGTCCGGATGATACCAGTTCTGCCCTCCATCCCAGGTCACGCCCAGCCCGTGGTCGTATCCCAGGAGCATGTGGTTCGAATCGTCGGGATCGATCCACAGAGCGTGGTCGTCCCCGCCGAAACCCAGGGGCCGACGGAGCCAGTTTTCGCCGCCGTCACGGGTTCCCCATGACGAAGCGGAAAGGACATGGACTACGTCGGCATCGTTGGGATCGATGATGATTTGCCCATAGTAGTAGGCCGGGGCCCCGCCGATGGGCTGGTCATCCGAGTTCACCTTCCTCCAGCTCGCCCCGGCATCGTCGGAGCGGTAGATCTCGCCACCGATCATGCCGTTGCTGCTCTGATGGTTCATGAGCTCCTGGTAGCGGTCTTCGTCGGACATTCCCTCCTTGTTGGCGTTCTCGACGGTCAGGTAGACGATATTTGGATCCCTCCGATAGATGTCCACGCCGATCCGGCCCAGCATGCCCTGAGGAAGCCCGCTGGTGAGCATCTCCCAGTTCTCCCCGCCGTCGGTGGTCTTGTAGACCCGGCTCCCAGGGCCCCCCAGATCGTAGGACCAGGGCACCCTGACCTTGTCGAAGGTGCAGGCGTAGAGGACGTCGGGATTCGTGGGATCCATGGCCACGTCCACCACGCCGATGGTCTTCCCCCTCACCACGGGAGCCAGGATCTGGTCCCAGGAGCTTCCACCGTCGGTGGACTTGTAGAGGCCCCGCTCCGGATTCTCGGAGTAGAGATGCCCCAGGGCTGCCACGTACACCACGTCGGGATTATCGGGGTGAATGACGATCCGGCCGATATGGTGGGATTCGGGAAGGCCGACGTTGGTCCAGCTCTCGCCGGCATCCGTGGACTTGTAGATCCCGTCTCCCCAGTAGGTGCTCCGGGAGTTGTTGGCCTCGCCGGAGCCCAGATAGAGGATGTCGGGATCCGAGGGAGCCACGGCGATATCACCGATGGAATAAATGCCCTCGTTTTCGAAGAGAACCTCGTAGGTGAGGCCGTGGTTTTCGGTCTTCCAGAGGTGACCGGAAGCCGAGGCGGCGTAGAAGGTGCCCGGCCGTTGAAGAGGCACGGCAAAGTCTACGAAGCGACCGCTCTGTCGGGTGGGTCCGATGCTCCGATAGTTGAAGGCGGCCAGATGGTCTTCCGTGAGGGTTTGGGCCTGGGCGGGGGCCGGTGCCTGGATCCCGAGGGCCAGGGCCGCAGCCGTCGCCGCCAAAGCGAGGAATCGATAGATGCGCTCCATGGGAACGACTCCTTGAGGAGGAGGACTGAATCGAATTCACCAATAAACCTGGTGAGGATAAGGTGTCAGGCCGTCTCAGGCGAGAGGCGTCAGAGACCCAATTCCCCTTGCAGATTCCCGAAGCTCCGGCGGTGATGGGGGGTCGGCCCCAACCGTTCCAGGGCATTTCGGTGCTCTTCGGTGCCATATCCCATGTTCGTCTCCCAGCCGTACCCGGGGTACCGACGGGACAACCGGAGCATGAGCCGGTCCCTCACTACCTTGGCTACGATGGAGGCACAGGCGATGGAATGGACCTGGTCATCGCCCTTGACGATAGCGTCATGCTCCCAGAGGAGGCCCCGGACCGGAAGACCGTCCACCACCACATGTTCGGGGGGCGCCGCCAGCCCCTTGAGGGCACGATCCATGGCCAGTCTGGTGGAAACCAGGATGTTGAGGCAGTCGATCTCCCGAACCGAGGCTGCCCCCAGGCTGACGGCTGAAGCCCTGGACAGGATCGCGGCAACCAACTCCTCCCGTCGCCTGCGGGAGAGGGTCTTGGAGTCTCTGGCCCCAGGAATGTGGGCGCCGGGAGGAAGGATCACTGCGGCAGCCACCACCGGGCCGGCCAAGGGGCCACGGCCCGCCTCGTCAACCCCGGCGATCCTGGAAAAGCCACGGCTCCAGAAACGTTCCTCGTACTCGAGGAGATTCTGGAGCCGTCCTGCTCCGTCCATGACCGGCCGGGATGCCGGAGGAAGACTAGTGGGTTCGCTTCTCCGGGATCCGGGCGGCTTTCCCCCGGAGACCCCGGAGGTAATGGAGCTTCGCCCGGCGCACGCGGCCCTTACGAACCACCTCGACACCCTTCACCGTGGGGGCATGAAGGGGAAAGATCCTCTCCACTCCGATACCAGAGGAGATCTTCCGAACCGTGAAGGTCTCGTTGACGCCACCGCCTCTGCGGCCGATACAGACCCCTTCGAAGGCCTGGATTCGCTCTTTCTCGCCCTCACGGACACGGTAAAGGACCCGGACCGTGTCCCCGGGCGCGAACTCGGGGATGTCCTGGCGAAGCTGCTCCTGCTCGAGCTCTCGCAACAGATCAGACATTATTCTTGCACCTCGAAAGGTCCGGGTAGACCGGAACAAATAGACAGACAAAAAAGATAATCCGAAGGGGACTTTGGGTGAAGGGCCATGATCAGGACCCCTGATCAGGCCCCGTGCCTACGGGTCAGTCCTTGCCCCTGAGCCCACCCCGTCGCTCCCGTGTGAGCTTCTCGGCCATGGCCCTTCGCCACTCCTGGATGCGGGCATGGTCACCGCTCTGGAGCACTTGCGGAACGGAATACCCCCTGTACTCAGCCGGGCGAGTATAGGACGGAGCGCTGAGACTTCCGTCTTCGTAGAAGGAATCCGACGAAGCAGACTCGTGGTCCCCCAGGGCTCCAGGGAGAAGGCGCACCACGGCATCCGTCACCACCAGGGCACCCAGCTCACCTCCGGAGAGAACAAAGTCGCCGATGGACAACTCGTCCGTGGCCAGATGGTCGGCAACTCGCTGGTCCACATCCTTGTAGTGCCCGCAAAGCAAGGTCAGATCGGGCTCCACCGAGAATCTGACGGCGTCCCGGTGCGTGAACTGGCGGCCCCGG
>JASFVN010000476.1:0-3349 GCA_050049805.1 Gemmatimonadota bacterium | reverse complement strand
GTTCCAGTTCAGGACGGCGTCCAGGGAACCCGAACCCTTCAGCTTCGTCTATTTCGGGGATGCCCAGAACGACATCAAGCCGCTGTGGTCCCGGGTGATCCGCGCCAGCGCACTGAAGGCGCCCGAGATGGCCTTCATGCTCCACGCCGGCGACCTCATCAACAGTGCCCACCGGAATACGGAGTGGGGGGAGTGGTTTGAGGCGGGTGGCTTTCTCCACGCCATGTTCCCGTCCATCGCCACACCGGGCAACCACGAGACCGACTCATACGACGAGGAAGAGGATTCCCTGGGCATCGAGCACCTCTCCATCTGGTGGCAGCCCCAGTTCGCCTTTCCGGACAACGGGCCCGAAGGGGTGGAGGGGGAGACAGCCTACTATGTGGATTACCAGGGGGCGCGGATCGTGTCCCTCAATAGCTCCGGCGACCGGGACGCCCAGGCTGAGTGGCTGGATCGGATCCTGGCCGAGAACCCTCGTGACTGGGTGATCGTGACCCACCACCACCCCATCTTCTCGGCCTCGGCAAGGCGGGACAACGAGGAGCTGAGGACGGCCTGGAAGCCCATCTACGACAAGCACGGGGTGGACTTGGTTCTCCAGGGCCACGACCACACCTATGCCCGGGGACGAACGCCCACATACGCTCCCGCTTCCAGCGAGAACGTCCCCACCGGCGCCAACCTACGGGACGATGAGACCGGCACCGTTTACGTCGTTTCCGTGAGCGGCCGGAAGATGTACCACCTGAAGCCGGACGGGTGGGACGCCTACGAAGAAGTCCAGCGGGACCGGGCGGCTGAAAACACCCAGCTCTTCCAGGTGATTCGGATCGACGGCGACCGCCTCTCCTACCAAGCTTTCACGCCGACGGGTCAGCTCTACGACGCTTTCGAACTGGTGAAGCGGCAGGGGCTACCCAACCGCTTCATCGAGGGGGTTCCCGAAACCGGCGAGTATCGGTTCGAGGGGACCGACCCGTACACCTGGTGAGAGGCGCCTTTAACGGCGCGGACTTCAGAGGGTTGATCAGGCCTGGTATTCGCAGGCGTCCCTGGTAACTTTCCGTCTTCCCGTCGTGTTTGACGCCTCAACTCTGGTATGGTCCCATGAACGCTAGAAGCCTCCTTCTCCTGGGCCTTTTCCTCCTTGGCCCCTTCGTATCCGCCTCGGCCCAGACCCAAGCCCGGTGGAACCGATATCCGGCCATTTCCCCCGATGGATCCACCATCGTCTTCACATATCGAGGCGATCTCTACCGGGTGTCGTCCGGAGGGGGGGCTGCCACGGCTCTCACCTCCCATCCGGCCCACGACTTCATGCCGGTCTGGAGTAGCGACGGGCAGTCCATCGCCTTCGCCAGTAATCGGCACGGGAACTTCGACGTCTATCTCATGCCGGCCACCGGCGGTGCTCCGGAGCGGTTGACCGTGCATTCGGCCTCGGAGCTGCCGTTCGCCTTCGAGCCCGGGGACGGATCCATCCTATTCGGTGCTGCCCGCCAGGACGCCGCCAGCAATCGGGGGTTTCCCACGGGGTCTCAGCCGGAGCTGTACCGGGTCCCCACCACCGGGGGCAGGGCCCAGCAGGTCCTCACCACCCCGGCGGAGGCGGTCCAGGTGGGAGGAGGCGGGTCCTTCCTGATCTACCACGACAAGAAGGGTGGGGAGAACGAGTGGCGGAAACATCATACCTCCGCCATCGCCCGGGACATCTGGGTCTACGATGTGGCTAGCGGTTCCCACCGCCAGGTCACGGATTTCGACGGGGAAGACCGGAACCCGATCCTCACTCCGGATGAAACCGGGTTCTACTACCTGAGCGAGGAGAGCGGGAGCTTCAACGTCCACCGGATGGCCCTGGAGGGTGGAAGCTCAGAACAGATCACCAGCTTCACCGGTCCCCCGGTCCGGTTTCTGAGCATGGCCGACGACGGGACCCTCTCCTTCAGCTGGGACGGTGAGCTTTATGTAAAGCGGGGGGCGGCGGAGCCGGAGCGTGTGCCGGTGACGGTGGTCGCCGACGCGAAGGCGAACAATGAGAGCGTCGAGACGGTGACGGGAGGGGCCAGCAGCCTCGCTGTCTCTCCCAGCGGAAAGGAAGTGGCCTTCATCGCTGAGGGCGAGGTCTTCGTCACCTCCGTGGAGGGTGGGGTCACGAAACAGATCACCAGGACACCGGTCCAGGAGGCCAACGTCTCCTTCTCTCCCGACGGGAACACCCTCCTCTACGCCTCAGAGCGGGACGGGCGCTGGAGCGTCTTCAAGGCGGAACGGGCCCGGGAGGCGGAGCCCTATTTCTACGCATCCACTGTCATCGACGAGACCCCCGTCATCCAGAACGAGCACGAGAACTCTCAGCCCGCCTATTCACCCGATGGCGAGGAGATCGCCTTTGTGGAAGACCGGAACACCGTCCGCATCTTCAACATCGAGTCCGGGGAATCCCGAACCCTTCTGACGGAGGACCATGTCTTCTCCTCCCGTGTCGGCGGGCAGTACTTCCAGTGGAGCCCCGACGGAGAGTGGCTCCTCTTCGACTACTCCATCCCTGGCTTCGCCCCTGGGGAGGTGGGTCTTGTGAAAGCCGACGGGAGCGGGGAAATCCACAATCTCACATCGAGCGGGTTCAGCGACGTCCGGGGTCAGTGGGTGTTGGGGGGCAAGGCCATGATTTGGGCGAGCAACCGGGACGGCCTCAAATCCGTGGCCCAGTCGGGCTCCTCCCAGTCCGACGTCTACGCCATGTTCTTCACCCAGGACTCCTGGGACCGCTTCCGGCTGAACAAGGAGGACTACACGCTCCTCAAGGAGATGGAAGAGAAGGACAAACCCGAGGCCGACTCCGCGAAGGCGGATAGCGCCGAGGCCGAGGTGGAGGCCGTGGAGCTGGACCTGGAAGACCTGGAGCTTCGGAAAACCAGGCTCACCATCCACTCGACCCCCATGGGCGGATTCCTCCTCAGCAAGGACGGCGAAACCCTCTACTACCTGGCCCGCTTCGAAGAGGGATACAACCTCTGGTCCACCCAGGTCCGGACCCGGGAGACCAAGATGGTGGCCACCCTGAATGCCGGCAGCGGCCAGATGGTCTGGGACAAAGACCAGAAGAACATCTTCCTGGTAGCGAACGGGAGGATTTCCAAGATCGATCCTTCTTCCGGTAGCCGGGACAACATCACCATCTCCGGGGAAATGGTCACCGACGTGGCGGCGGAGCGGGCCTACGGGTTCGAGCACGTCTGGAAACAGACCAAGGAGACCTTCTACACGGCGGGCTACCACGGTGTGGATTGGGACGGCCTGAAGCCGGTCTATGAGAAATATCTGCCTCATATCGGGAACGGCT
>JASFVN010000475.1:0-3355 GCA_050049805.1 Gemmatimonadota bacterium | reverse complement strand
ATCTCGATGCTTTGCAGCAGGGCTTGAAAGAGGGGGCTCCCGGGGGGCGCGAGCCGGAGGCGAACCGCTGTTGGCGCATTGAGAGTTGGCAAAACAGAAATCGTTCCGAGCCAATGACGGTCTCGACGAAAGCTTAGTGCGCTTCCGGTGTCAGCAAGGGGTCCTGGTTACCCCATCAAACCCAACTGGCTCAAGAAGTCTACATTGTCAAAATAGGTGCGGTCTTCCTCCACAAGCCCTTCAGGAGAAACCCGCAATATGTACACAATCTTCAGCTCGAGATCTTTCCCCGTGGGTGGAATCTCCCCCTCCGGAGAGACCAATGGCCCGTTGTGGGTTCCCCTCATGACCCCTTCGCACACAACGTGGTCTTGCGACTCGAGGACGCACGTGAGGTCGAGATTGAGGTCGGGGAAGGCTCGGAAGAAGCCGCCCACGAATTCCTCTTTGGCTCTTCTGCCACGCACAGGTTCAGGCACGCCTGAGCAGATCGTTACTTGATCTTCCGCGTAGTTCATTGCCAAGGCAGCAGCATCCTGCCGATTGAAGGCATTCAGCACTTTGTCCGATACGTCTTTCAGGCCGTTCACGTTAGGTACCCCCCTTTGGTCTCTTGCCTCGCTGAGTCAGGCAATCTTGGATCGTTTCACTCCCGGACACGCGTGTGAGTGCGAAGGTCAGTTCCCCCTCAATCCCTCCAACCTCCGCTCATAGGATTCGACTGCGGATGTATGTCCAAGGGCCCTGGCCGCAGCAATCCGTATCTGGAGGCTCTGGCGAAGGAACGGGAAGAAGACCACGGGCTCGGCATGATCGAAAAGGGAGGCAGTCGCCAGAGCGTCTGCATACCGCTCCTTCGCGAGGAGGAGCTCCGCAAGGCGGAGGTGGCGGACGGGGAGTGACGCGGACAGCTCCCAAGCCAGGTCGGTCCGGGAAGCGTTCGGGAGGACTGCCCCGAGCTGCTCGATGGCTCCCAGGGTGTCGCCGGAGAGAAGTGCGACCTGTGCATCCAGTGCTTTCCACGTCCGCTCGGCAGGCTCGAACCCCTCGTCGGCCCTGCTTCGCAGTCCGTCCCGAGCGGCAATCAACATGGGCAGATCCAACTTGTAGGCATGCCAGGATCCCAGAACCCACAAGCCATTGGGATTCATGCCCTCGTAGGCGTCGCCGAATCGGGTGCGTACCGTATTCTCCAACTCCGTGGCGCGGTCCTCCCAGGGCGCGCTGGCCAACACGTCCAGGATCAGAAAGAGCTGGGCCGAACCGAAACGGTTGGCGATGGCCGAGTCCAGGAGTGACAGGGCTTCCTCGTATCGCTCTCCGGCGACCAAAAGGCCCTGGAGGCCCTGTATGGCTCCGGATGCAATGTTCTGCGGGACCGTGGGATCGCGGAGAAGCGCTCGAAACGCTGCCTTCGCGCAGGCCGGACGGTGCCCACCTACCGCTGAGCTCAAGCCGGCCCCGAGGAGGGCTAATGGGTCTGTGGCAGCAGCCTCACCCCAGTCCGGTCGGTCGGGTCCTTCGTCGACGCATTGAAGCGTCAGATCGAGACGAAGAAGCGTCGAGGGGTTGGCACCGCCCGCCGACAGCTGCTCCAGATACTCCGACGCCTCATCGGTGCGACCTCTCCGGAGCGCATCCTCCGTGAGGTGAATAAGAGGTGGATGGAAACCCCGATCCAGCTCATGCGATCGTCTGAAGGCAGCTTCGTCGGACGAATCCACCACGAGGTCACGGGGGAAGAGGTGATGATAAACTTCGCCCAGCGCCATCCAGGCCTCGCTCCAATCCTCCTTCTCTTCAAGGGCCATGCGGAAATAATGGACAGCGCTGTCGGCCTCCGAGTCCGTGAAGTGGCTCAGACCCGAGGCGAAGTGTTGATGGCGGACCGGCAGAAGATGACTGTGACGGAGGGCGACATCCAGGAGCGACCGGGCCCTTTCGTCGTCTTTGATCCAGGCTGCCGCCTGTCCCCCCTTCAGGGCAGCGAAGGCAAAAAGCGAGTCCTCGGCGATGGTGCGCTCATAGGACGCCAGCGCTTCCTCGAACCTGGAGAGCCGGTATGCCCTCTCTCCATGGATCCAATGAACGATGGCGGCAGGTCTGCGGTCGGTGATGGCGCTCAGGTCCACGTCCCGCTCAGGGTCGATCACCAGAGGCAAAAGGTCGACCGTGGCCCGGAGGCCCAGTTGGCTGACCGCCTCTTCCGACGCTGGCCCGAAGGCCGATTCCCGACCCACCACCGTGTCCGGTTCCGTGGCGTGAAGTACCAGGGAGATCCCCAGTGAATCCCCCAGCCGGGTAATGGCGCCGGTCATGAAGTGTGCGGCGCCGGATGCCTCCGCGATACTTCTGGCCGATCCGGGCGGAAGGAGATCGATGTTCATCCGCTCCGAGGGATTCAGGCGATCCCAAGCGTCGATGGGCCGGAGTGGCTCGGCGTGCTCCAGCGTCGATACGATCCAGATGGCGGCGTCCGCTCCGCTCATCCCCCCTCCGCCCCGGTCTCCCAACGGGAGGATCAGGATCTTGTTGGGATCGAGGGGAGGGGACTGAGAGTCGATCCAGGCCCGGACGCCGAGGATTCCCGCGATGACGACGGTCCCGAGAGCAATCGCTAAGGCTGCATACCTACCGACGGGGATTCGTGTCGCCCCTTCGTCCTCCTGGAGGAGGTTCGGTGCATCGAGGGCTTGCACCAGATCTGCGCCGGATCGGAAGCGGTCGGCGGGAGCCTTGGCCAGGGCCTTCTGCACGATCCTTTCCAAGGAGGGGGGAACGGTGGTCCGAAGGGAGCTGATGGGCAGGGGCGCTTCGCCGATTTGCCGGGCGATCACCGATCTTGGCGTCTGCCCCGAGAATGGCGGCTCGCCACCCAACATCTCATAGAGCACGCACCCGAGGGAATAGAGGTCGGATCTTGGGTCCAGGTCCTCTCGGCCCTCGGCCTGCTCCGGGCTCATATAGGCGGGGGTTCCCAGGGCGAGTCCTGGAGCCGTGAACTTCTTTTTGGCGGAGCTGGAGACGGCCCGGGCCACCCCGAAGTCGGTGACGATGGCGTGGCCTCCGGAGAGGAGGATATTCCCGGGTTTGACGTCACGGTGGATGACACCCTGGCCGTGAGCATAGGCCAGGGCCTCTGCCACCTCCCGGGCAATCCTGACGGCTTCGGTGAGGGGGAGCTGCCCTTCCCGATCCAGACGGTCCCGGAGTGACTCGCCCTCCTCGAAGGGCATGACAAAATAGAGAATCCCGTCCTGCTCACCTGAATCGAAGAGTGGAACGATGTGCGGATGGTTCAACCGGGCGGCAATCTCGATCTCTTGCAGGAACCGATCCCCGGCTATGGCATCGG
>JASFVN010000474.1:0-3357 GCA_050049805.1 Gemmatimonadota bacterium | reverse complement strand
GGCTACACGTGCTTCCAGCTCATCTCGGCGGTCGGGCACGGGCACACCACCTTTGCGGACGGGTTTGTTTCGGGGAATGGAGTAAAGTTAGGCGCATGTCCTACGGCCAGCAAACCCGCCGTGGATGGCACCCCTGCCCTGCCGGGCTCCCGGACGGACCAGCGGGGTCGCGGATCGGCCCGCCAGTCGTTACGCTTTTTCTGAGGTCCATCAACGGATCCACACCCCCGAGGGGAGAATGAAAGAACGTCTGATCCAACTGTTCTCCCGGCGCTACGGCCGGAGGCCGGAGGCGATTCTGGAGATAGCCGCCGATGGTTCGACCCGACAATACTTCAGGCTTCTTCGGAGCGAAGGCAATCCGGTGGTCGGCGCCATCGGGCCCGATCACGAAGAGAACAGGGCGTTTCTCTCCTTCGCGAAGGCGTTCCGGGGAATCGGGCTACCGGTTCCGGAAATCTACGACGAGGACCGGGAGGCCGGGGTGTGGTTGGAGGAGGACCTCGGGGACACGACCCTTTTTCAGGCCCTGACCTCCCATCGATCGGCTCAGGATCCGGACGTGTTTCCGGCGGAAGCCCTGGAGCTCCTCAGGAGGTCGTTGACGGTCCTGCCCCGGTTCCAGGTGGAGGGGCACGAGGCCGTGGACTACCGCCTGGCCTACCCGAGGCAAGCCTTCGACCGTCGGTCCATCCGGTGGGACTTGAATTATTTCAAGTACCATTTCCTGAAGCTGGCCCACGTGGAATTCAACGAACAAAGGTTGGAGGACGATTTCAGCCGTCTGACGGGCCTCCTGCTCGAAGCCGATTCAGACTATTTCCTGTACAGAGATTTCCAGTCCAGAAACATCATGATCCGAGAGGGCGAACCCTGGTTTATCGACTTCCAGGGGGGAAGGAAGGGGGCACTGCAATACGACGTGGCTTCCCTCCTTTATGACGCCAAGGCCAACCTCCCGCCATCCGTCCGAGAAGGCCTGCTGGATCATTACCTCGGAGCCCTCTCGGAAGTCGCCCCCATTGAAGAGGAGAGCTTCCGGATCTACTTCAAGGGATTCGTCCTCATCCGCCTCATGCAAGCCATGGGGGCGTTCGGGTACCGAGGCTTTTTCGAGAGGAAGCGCCGGTTCCTGGAAAGCGTTCCATTCGCTGCCAAAAACCTGGGTGGGTTGGTGGAGTCGGGCCTACCGACGAAGCTCCCCGAGCTGGAGGGAGTCTTCAATCGGATCGTGGAACGCTGGGCCAGGGAAGAATCGGGGGACCAGGTGCCCAGCCGACTTACGGTCTCGGTCCAGAGCTTCTCTTTCAAGAGAGGTTACCCCGAGGATTCGTCAGGGCATGGTGGTGGGCACGTCTTCGATTGCCGGGGCCTTCCCAACCCGGGTCGACTGGATGAGTACGTGGACCTCACAGGCCAGGACGAGCCAGTCATTGACTTTCTCGAGCGATCCCCTCTTGTGCAGGAGTTCTGGGAGGCGGTGAAAGGAATCGCCGAGATGCACGTGGAATCGTATCTGGATCGGGGATTCACCGATCTCGCCTTTTCTTTCGGGTGCACCGGCGGTCAACACCGATCCGTCTTCATGGCTCGAAAGCTGGCCGACCACCTGCGGGTCCGGTTTCCCAACGTACAGTCGCACCTCAGCCACCGGGAACTGTGATGGAAGGTCTGATCCTGGCGGCGGGGGCCGGAACCAGACTCGGCCGCCTCACCGACGAAACGCCAAAAGCCCTCGTGGAAGTCGGAGGGAAGCCCCTTCTGGGGTGGGTCATCGATGCCATGGTGGAGGCTGGGGTAACCCGTATCATCATCAACACCCATCACCACACGGAGCAGATCGAGAGCTTCATCGAACGAATCGAGTATCCCGGGATCGAGTTCGCCCTTTCCCCTGAGCCGGACGGTCCCTACGAAACGGGCGGGGGACTATTCTGGGCCTCCCATCTCTTCCGGGAGGAAGGGCCCTTCCTGCTTCACAACGCCGACGTACTCTCCCGGATCTCCCTGGGGCGGTTGTTCCATGGGCATCTGGCGGCACGGTCGGTCAAAGGAAAGAAGATGATTTCCTCCTTGGCGGTTCAAAGGAGGGAATCGAAGCGATGCCTCCTGTTCGACGAAGTCGGCCTCCTTGGATGGGAGAATCGGGGGAGCGACCGTGCGCCCGACGGAAAAACCATGGTGAGAGAGCCAGTTGGGGCTCTGACCCGACGGGCTTTCACAGGGATTCACGTAGTGGAGCCGAGGATCTTCGGCCGCAGTGACCGCACCGGGGCTTTCTCCATCATCACTCTCTACCTGGAGTTGGCGGCATCCGGTTGGATAATCCACCCCCTGGACGTGACCGAGGAGCTGTGGTTCGATATCGGCACACCCGACCGCCTCGAGGCAGCACGGCGCCAGTTCCTTTGAAGAATGGGCACGCTCAGTCGCCCAGACCCGTACCTCTCGGCCTACTTGACCCACCTGGTGCGGGAAGAATCCTGCCCACACCCAACAAGACGGCGACGGAAACGACCAAGGGGAGAATCGCTCCATACTCCGGACCCAATACCGCCTCCAATGCTAC
This sequence comes from Gemmatimonadota bacterium, assembly GCA_050049805.1. Lineage (GTDB taxonomy): Bacteria > Gemmatimonadota > Gemmatimonadetes > Longimicrobiales > Gaopeijiaceae > JABDNZ01. The sequence goes on along the minus strand of JASFVN010000474.1, from coordinate 788 downwards.
TACGCCCCTACCCCCGACGATGAACCGGGCAACCGCGCCGTTCCCCACTTCAAAAGCCAACGCCGTGGCTCCCCCCAGGGCTATGGCCCAGAACGCACTCCTTGCCGTTACCCCCAACCGCTCCCGCCAGAAGCTGGCGAGGGTCGGCAGGGCCACGCCCCCAACAAAGACGGTGTAGGCCAGAAGGAGGGAGGCGATGATACCCTGTTGAAAGGTGGCAATCCCCCAGGCCATGGCTCCCAGGACAACGACGAAGGTCCGGGTCATTCGAAGCTGCGCTGACCGGTCCCTCTCGGCCCCACTCCCCATGACATTCAGGGAGAGGATGGTTGCAGCGGATATGAGTGTGGTGTCAGCCGACGACATGATGGCCCCCAGGACCCCAACGACGATCAGACCTTTCAGACCTTCCGGTGCCAATCCGGCCAAAGCCGTCGGCAAGGCCGATTCCGGAGGAAGATCGGGGAACTGAGCCCGGATCAGGAGGCCGGCCCCCGCCAAGAGGAAGGAGAGTGGGACCACCGCCAGCGCCGCCAAGAGGGACGCCCGCTTTGCCGAGGACTCGCCCCTGGCGCAAAGAACCCTGGAGTAGATGTCGGGCCCCACCAGATAGGGGAGGCCGATGATGAGGGGATAAAAGACCAGGACCTGGTACCACCCGAATCCCGAGGTCACCGGAAAACTCAGGTAGCCCTCTGGAATCCTCGCCATCAGGTCGCCTGCCTGAAGGCCGGACCGAAAAGCCAGGACCAGGATGGCAAGCAACCCTCCAACGAAGAGGAGGAGCT
>JASFVN010000473.1:0-3359 GCA_050049805.1 Gemmatimonadota bacterium | reverse complement strand
GTGAAAAAGCTCGGCCAGGTTTGCCTTCAAGGGGCGGAGTCGCTCTCTTCTTTTTCGCCGAACCGTCGCTGCCTGGTGCAAGCTCAAAGGGCCAACCGAGGAGATGACTATGCCTCCTGATTCGGCTTCCACGGATTTTCGGGTCGAACTCTTCGGCGGCCCAGCCCTGTTTCGCGGTTCAGACCAGATCCCGGTCACTCCCCTTCAAGCCTCATTTCTGGGCTATCTCTTCGGAAGGGATGAAGCCAGCGCCGATCGGGACGCCCTCGTATCTCTCCTTTGGCCCGTTGAGAGCCAGAGACGGGCCCGGGCATGCCTGAGCCAACTCCTTTACAGCCTGCGGAAACGGACTGGAAACCCGGGACTCGTAGTCGGAACACGAAGTGAGTTGAGCCCCGTTCCCGGAGGGGTCTCGACTGACTTGGCGGAATACCGGCACGCCATCAGAAGCCGGCAATTTTCGACCTGTTCCATTCTTTTGTCGAGGAGGTTCTGCGGGAGGATTCTCGAATCGGTGGGGCGCCAGTACGCGGATTGGGTCCAAGCCAGAGAAGCGGAGTTGCGCCAAGAGCTGCGGAGAGAAGCGGAGCGGTATTGGCGGGCCTGCGCGAAAGACGAGGCCTGGGAGGAAGCATGCCCAGCGGCCGAGGCCCTTTTCCACCTGGCCCCCACCGATGAGAGTCGCCTGCGACAGATGATGGAAACCCGGGCAAAAGCCGGTTTCGTGACAGAAGCTCGAGAGGCATTCGAGGAGTTCGCCAGACGGCAGATTGAGACCGGTAGGGTGGTCCAGGAAGAGACCAGAGACCTCTACGACCTCCTTGGGCCTGAGGCCAACACTCCCCTGACAATTCAAGAACGGCGGAGGCACGGAGCCCCTCCCGAACCGCAACTCTTCGGGAGGAAAGCCGAGAGGAACAGGATAAGGGCCAAGCTTCGGACCCCGCCAAGCCGAAATCTGAGGGTTGCGTTGATTTCTGGCGAGGCGGGAATCGGCAAGACGCGACTGGTGAGGGAGGCCCTTTCGAGTCCGGTTGTGGACGGTCAAAAAGTCCTCCTCGCCGAATCAGCCGAGCTAGAGCAACTCATACCTCTCAACCCACTCATTGAGATGTTCCGGGAAGATTGGTGCGGCGGAGTATTGAGGGCTCTGGACGAGCCCTGGCGAACCGTCCTCTTCGGTGTGATGCCGAAGCACTATTTGGGTGGAGGTCCAATTCCAGAGGCTCCCCATATCCAGCCTGGGAGCGTACCGAGACGTCTTTTCGAAGCTTTCTATCAGCTACTCTTGGGCCTCGTGAACGGCGGACCTCTAATCCTCGTCCTGGAAGACCTTCAATGGGCTGATGAAACCACCCTGACCGTCCTGGAATTCCTGATTCGACGCTGGGATCGGGGCGATCTTCAGATGCTGGTCTCCGTGAGGGGCGAAGAAGTCTGGAAGAACCCCGGCCTCACCCGCTTCCTCGAGAAGCTCCAAAGCCACGAGGATTTCCTGGAAATCCCCCTGAAGGAACTGGAAAAAGAAGACAGTGAAGCTCTGATACAGCAAGTCGCTCCGAGGCCACTGGGAGCGAGGAGCCTGTCACGCCTCCGTTCCTTGGCCGGTGGGAATCCGTATTTCCTCATCGAACTCACCCTGGAGTTACTGGCCAACCGCCTCGAGCCAATCGACACCCCTCGGGGCATCGTCCCGATCCCGATATCCATCCGGCAGGTGCTGGACCGACGTCTTTCACAATTGTCCCCTGAGGCCGAACGAGCCCTGAGCTCTCTCTCTGTGTACAGCCGGCCAATCGAGAGGTCTGGCGTTGCCCAAATCTCCCAACTCTCGGAATCGGAATGCGTCGCGGGGCTTGAGCAACTGGAGGTTTTCCGGCTCGTCACCGTCAAAAGCGGCAAGGCAAGAGTAAGCCATGAGCTGGTCCGCCACACCGTTTATCAAAGCCTGACCGAAAGCCGCCGATCATGGATCCACGATCAGGTAGGCCGTTACATCCTAAGAACCCGCAAGCCAGCCCCCCCTGACGAACTGGCAGTCCACTTCGATCACGCTGGTTCCAGCGCTGAGGCAGTGGCCTATGCCTCAGAGGCAGCCAATCGGGCAGAGGCATCGGGAGCGGTGCCCGAAGCGCTGAGGTTCTTACGAATTGCCAGAGAACACTCCGACGACCCGGAAAAAGTCGCCAATCTCATCGGCAGGATGGGCCACCTCAACCACAAACACCAAAACCTCGAGGAAGCCGCGCCACTGCTGGAAATCGCCTCTCAACGTTATCGGAGACAGGGGGAGACGGAGAAAGCCCTTGAAGCTGAGCTGGCACGGATCGACTGCTTGGCGCAGACGGGTGGTCTACCGCCCAGCGAATGCCTTGCGGAACTCAAGCGGATAAAAGCCGAAGCAATGGCAGAGCCAGTGTGGGGGGTTTTCGCGAGGGCCTTGGATGTTGAAGCCCATCACCTAGATCACAGAGGAAACTCCGCAGGCGTAGTCCGGGTCTTGACGGAGGCTCACAGGTATCGCGACAAGGGTGATTTCAAAGCGGCATCTAGGGCGCGAACCGTCCTTGCATTAAACGTGTTCTACGGGTCTCCAAGGGACGGACTTTCAGCAGCGAGGGAGGCCGTCAAGATTGCCTTCAAGACGACTGATACTGACCTGCAACTTCACGCCCTCAATCGGCTAATAGTCGTACTCCTCTATCAAGGGCGCTTACATACCCGCGAAGGAAAGAAGGTATTTTCGCTTGCCCAGGCGAGGGTCAAGAGAAGTGGAGACTTGATCTTGAGGTTCTTCATTAAACTGAATAGGGCTGTATGGCACCTAGAGATTGGAGAATTGGACAAAGCTGCGGTTGCATTTCAGGAAGCCGCACCCGTGATTGAAGGAAAGACAGCTACGAATCTCCACACCTTCTTCTTCTTGAATGAGGGAGAACTCGGGCTATCCACTCACAATCTTTGTAATGCTGAGGAGAGCTACCAAAGAGCGGCTCGTCTTCTGCGACCCAGTTCCCCAGAAGCTTTTCACACGATAATCAACGCCGGACTAGGATTGTGCGCTCTTAGGTCAGGAAACCTAGCAGAGGCTCGGAGAAGAGAAGAGCATCTCCCAGATTTTCCCGATCGGTGGAGGTTTGACCCAAGTACGGTGGTTTTCTTCAAAGCGAGTATGCTCAGACGGCGAGGGGATCATCCAACTGCTGATCGTCTCTTGGCTGAAGTGGCGGAAGATGTGAAGACTCGCCTTGTAACGGCGTGGATAAAGCTCACTCTTGAGAGAGCCCGGCGGATGCCCAAGCCACAATCGAGTTTAAAAAAAGCAATTCTCAATGAAATCCTCAGAGTCACCAAAAAGT
>JASFVN010000472.1:0-3360 GCA_050049805.1 Gemmatimonadota bacterium | reverse complement strand
AATCGAGGTTCTCGGCCGGGTCGAGTTCCTTCGAGAAGACCTCGTCCAGAGACTCCAGGAGGCGTTCTCTGGGACCGCGGCGATCCGCTGGAAGGTCTTTGTAGCCGTCGGGAATCCAAACGTTGGTCACGCAGGGGCTTTCGGTAGCCCGGCCCATGGCGGCTCCGATCTCACGGCACGCCTTCCCGTGGGCGATCCAGAACCGGCGGACGTCCGGATCGGGGTGACTCAGCGTGAATCCGTCGGCAGCTCTCGGATGGGCGAAGAAGGTGGGATTGAAATCGAGCCCCAGACCGCGGTCCACAGCCCAGTCGGTCCATCGGGCGAAGTGCTCCGGGAGAAGCTCGTCCCGGTCCACAGGGGACGGAGGCTCGGCGTAGATGGCGTGGAGGTTCAGACGGTGGGTGCCGGGAATGAGAGCGAAAGCCGCGTCGAGATCACTCCTCAACTCGTCGGCGGTTCTCGCCCGCCCCGGGTGATCCCCGGTAGCCGCCAGGCCCCCGTCGGAGAGGTTTCCAGCCCCCTCGAACCCCTGTACGTCATCTCCCTGCCAGCAGTGCAGGCTCAAGGATACGGAGGCCAGTGTCTCCATGGCGGCCTCGGCGTCCACACCCTGCTCCGCGTATCTCTCCTTGGCGAGGCCCCAGGCGGTTTCGATACGGTCGGTCATGCCAGATCCCTCCAGGTAGTTGACCTCTCCCACGCCTCATCCCAGGGCCCCGTCTCTTCTGGCTCGAAGGTCTCCACAGGGAAGGAACGCCGCACCAGGGCCCGGCCCTCCGCATGGCTGCTCAATTCCCCCAGGCACAGGGCCTGGGCCAGTAGGTTCCCCACCGCCGTGGCCTCCACCGGGCCGGCCACCACAGGACGGTCCGTGGCGTCCGCCGTCATCTGGTTCAGGAGGCGGTTCCTGGCACCCCCGCCGACCACGTGGATCGTTTTGAGGCGGCGGCCCGTCAACTTTTCGAGCTGACCCAGGACAGCCCGGTATCGGAGAGCCAGGCTCTCGTAGGCGCAACGAACGAAGGCTTCTGTCGTGGCGGGGATGGGTTGAGCGGTCTCGGCACAGAAATCCGCCATGGCCTCCGCCATGGAGGCTGGATTAAGAAACCGGGGGTCGTCGGGTTGAATCAGGCTCACCAAGGGAGCCGCTGAGGAGGCCATCTCAGACAGCTTTCCGTAGTCGGTCTCCGGCGCCAACTCGTCCCGGAGCCGCTGCACGAGCCAGAGCCCCGTGATGTTCTTCAACAGCCGATTGGTGCCCGCGATCCCACCTTCGTTGGTGAAGTTGAAGTTCAGCGCCCTCTCCGTGATCACGGGAGCCGGGGTTTCCACACCCATGAGGGACCAGGTTCCGGAGCTGATGTATGCCCAGTCCTCGCCTCTGGACGGTACCGCGGCCACGGCGGAAGCCGTGTCGTGGGCCGCCGGGGCGATGATGGGGATCGCCCCCAGGCCCGTCGCCCCGCGCAGCCCAGGACGGAGGGTGCCGACGACCGATCCTGCCTGCAGCACCTCCTGCATCAGAGAAGGAGAAACCCCGGCGGCCTCCAGCAAAACGCCATCCCACCCGCCCTTCCGCGGATCGAAGCATTGGGTGGTGGTGGCAATGGTGAATTCCGTCGTGCGTTCCCCGGTCAGGTAGTGGTGAACCAGGTCAGGCATGAGGAGAAGGTGCCGGGCCCGGGTGAGGGAGGGGTCTCCCGACTCGGCCATGGATGCGAGTTGGTAGAGGGTGTTGAAGGGAAGGAACTGGATCCCGGTTCGCTCGTAGATCGAATCCCGGGGTATCCGTTCCAGGAACGCTTCCATGATTCCCTCGGTCCTGGAGTCCCGGTAGGCCACCGGAAAGTCCAGGAGCTGCTCCCTTTCGTCCAGAAGGCCGAAATCCACTCCCCAGGTGTCCACGCCGATGCCTGCAACGGGGCCAGACTCTCCGGCCCGGGCCAACGCCGCCTCGAGGTGCCCGAAGATCCGGTCCATGTCCCATCGAAGATGGCCCCGGATCTCCGTCATCCCCGTAGGGAAGCGAGACACCTCCGAGAGGCGCAAAACATCGTCGGCCAGCTCCCCACAGACCGCGCGTCCGCTTTCCGCTCCAAAATCCGCGGCAAGGAGAGCGGTCACAGCTGACCCCTGGCAGCTTTGATCTGAGTCACCATGCGGTCAGCTTGGCCGGATGCAGGGCCAGCGTCAACCACCTGTCACTCAGTACCGGCCACCTTTGTGCAGATCAGCCTCTTGACTGTTGTGCAGATCAGCCTCCTGACTGTTGTGCAGACCAGCCTCCTTACTGCACTGCGGGGCAAGGGCGTTTCAGCTGAAACGCTTGGGGATTGAGGGCTGCTGCCAGCCGAGGCTCATTCCCGCCAACGGCACGACCTTTGCATGTCAATTCGGCGTTAGTGACCCCCGGGAGTCGAGGCGTATCCAGGTCCGGTGGGTCATCCTTGTTCCGTTTGACGCATGGCAGCGCCCACTCGCTCTGCGAACTCACCACCACCGCTCAGAGGCGACACAAGAAGATGCTGGCCAACCCACAAGAGATCCTGGACCGTTTTGGCAAGATCCTGGCCCGGACCCTGGGCTCGACCAACTCCGGCAACGGAAACTCCACCACCACCGTCGGTGATATCTACTACGAATTGGTCCCATTTCAGGCGTGTCAGAAAGAGTTGGGCTTCCAGTCCATCATGGACTATGAGCGAGCCCTCCTTCGATTGTTGGCCGGCTACGGGGGAGTCCTCGAGATGGAGTCCCTGGCCGACAAGCAGAAGCTCGAACAGCATGTCAACTCCTACCGAGTGGATCCATTCGTTTTGCGTGATTTCTTCTCGTCCGGAGTGAGGGTGCTGCCCTCGGACCTTCATCGGTAAACACTACCTTCAGCGGTAAACTCTATCTTCACCGGAAATAATTGACGGACCTGGGATCCCATCCGCTCGGTTCCAAAGGCGGACTGGCTCAGGCTGAATGACGGCGAAATGACGGCGGAAGGCCGGACCGCCTCCGGCCTTTGATCGGCTTCGCCCAGACTGATACCAGACCTCCAATCCCCAGCGCGTCAAGGATTCTCGGGTATGGCTCGCCTGCGACGGCCGCATGTAGCACGTCTGCCTCGCTGGCGGGCTTTTTACGGCTTTGTCTCAAAACGGATTCAATGGATGGATGCGGTCTAAAACCATGTAAATAAAAGGTTTAGCTGCCATACAACCCACCAGGGCATGACCCTTGCCGATCGGGGAAGGGTGCCGATATAGTGGGTCTTCCCTCGCACCGGCCCCGGGAGAAGACTGAGGAAGAGCTCGTCGGGCGAACGAGCCTACACCGCCAAGAAAAACTTCTTGGGATAGAAGCAGC
>JASFVN010000471.1:0-3375 GCA_050049805.1 Gemmatimonadota bacterium | reverse complement strand
ACCACGGACGGCGGGGAGACATGGGAGAAGGTGCTGGGGAACGAGGAGTGGACCGGCGCGACGGACGTGGTCATCGATCCCCGCGATCCGGACCGGCTCTACGCCGCAACCTGGGACCGGCACCGGACGGTGGCGGCCTACATGGGCGGCGGCCCAGGCTCGGGCGTCTGGAAGAGCGAGGACGGGGGCGAGACCTGGAAGCAGCTCCGGACGGGGCTCCCAGGTGGGCCCCTGGGCAAGATCGGGTTGGCCATCTCGCCGCAGAAGCCGGACATCGTCTATGCCACCATCGAGACCATTCGCGGGGAGGGCGGTGTGTGGATGTCGGAGGATCGGGGCGAATCGTGGCGGATGATGTCCGACGCGGTCTCGGGGGGAACCGGCCCCCACTACTACCAGGAGCTGTACGCCTCGCCACACAAGTTCGGGCGGCTCTTCCTGGTGAGCGCCACCACCCTCGTTTCCGACGACCATTTCGCCACCTACTACGGGCTCAACAACCAGGACAAGCACGGCGACGATCATGCCATCGCGTTCCGGAAGAACGACCCGGACTACATCATCTTCGGCACGGACGGCGGATTGTACGAGACCTACGACGACATGGAGACGTGGCGTTACATGGCCAACCTCCCGGTCATGCAGTACTACAAGATCGCCGTGGATGACTCCGGTCCCTTCTACAACGTCTACGGCGGAACCCAGGACAACGGCTCGAACGGAGGCCCCATCCGAACGCCCAACAGCTATGGGATCCGGAACCTGGACTGGTTCACGACCCTGGGCGCCGACGGGCACGACCAGGCCGTGGAGCCGGGCAATCCGAACATCCACTACGGCGAGTTCCAGCAGGGGGTCCTCTTCCGGACCGATCGGACGACGGCGGAGGCGGTCTACATCCAACCGCAGGCCCGGGAGGGCGAGCCCTTCGAGCGATTCAACTGGGACTCGCCCATCGAGGTCTCCTTCCACCAGCCGACTCGCATCTACCACGCGTCCTACCGGGTCTGGAGGAGCGACGACCGAGGCGATAGCTGGACGCCCATCTCCGGTGACCTGACCCGGAGCCAGGAGCGGATCGAGCTGCCGATCATGGGGCGTGCCCAGAGCTGGGACGCCGCCTGGGACGTGGGCGCCATGTCCAACTACAACACCGTCACCTCCATCGGCGAGAGCCCCCTGGACGAGAACCTGATCTACGCCGGAACCGATGACGGCCTGTTCTGGGTGACGGAGGACGGTGGCGAGAACTGGCGTCGGATCGAGGTCGGGGAGATGGCGAATGTGCCGGACATGGCGTTCGTCAACGATGTAAAGGCCGACCATCACGATCCCAACACCGTCTACGTGGCGCTGGACAACCACAAATACGGCGACTTCTCACCCTACCTGGTGAAAAGCACGGACCGGGGCCGGACGTGGACCTCCATCACCGGCAACATCCCGGACCGGCACCTGGTCTGGCGGATGGTCCAGGACCATGTGGATCCGAACCTCCTTTTCGCCGCCACCGAGTTCGGTGTCTTCTTCACCGTAAACGGCGGGGAGGGATGGACCGAGCTTCCCGGCACGCCCACCATCTCCTTCCGGGACGTGGTGATCCATCGGGATCGTGAAGACCTGGTGGCCGCGTCCTTCGGGCGCGGGATCTTCGTCCTGGACGACTACACGCCGCTCAGGGAGGGCGCCGATGGGCTCGCCGGCGAGGCCATGCTCTTCGACACGCGTCCGGCCCTCTGGTACCAGCCGAAGGAGCTCCAATACGGTCAGGGGGCGGATCAGTGGACGGCGGACAATCCCCCCTTCGGTGCGGTGTTCACCTACTGGCTCCGCGACTCCCATGAGTCGCTGGAGGCCGAGCGGAAGGCCAGGGAGGGGGAGATCCCCGAGGGACAGGACGTGCCCTTCCCGGGGTGGGAGGATCTGGAGGCCGAGATGCGTGAGCAGGGCCCCATGGTCCAGGTGGTGATCCGGGACCAGAACGGGACCGTTGTCAATCGCGTGGACGGCCCCACCTCCGCAGGGATCCACCGCATCGCCTGGGACCTCACGTACTCGTCCAACGCCATGGTCGGGCTGGAGGGTGGCGGCGGATTCGGCGAGGGATTCTGGGTGCTGCCCGACACGTACACGGCCACCCTGATCAAGATCGAAGAGGGCGAGGTCACCGAGCTCGCCGGGCCCGTGGACGTTGAAGTCGTGCCGGCATTCGATGGTGCTCTGGAAAGGGTCCCCGCCAGCGTCGTGGTCGCGTTCCGGGAGGAAGTGGAGGCGTTTGCCCAGGATCTGACCGAGGCCTCGAATCTGCTCCAGGAGCAGATCCAGAAAGTCGAGGCGATGCAAACGGCGCTGAGCCGGGCCGACTCGCTGGATCCCGAGTTGAGCAGCCGGCTCTACCAGACCCGGCTCGGGCTCCTGGAGCTCCGGGGGCGGATGCAGGGCAGCGAGGCGAGGGGCGAGATTGGCGAGCGCAACCCGCCGACCCCGTCGAGCCGGCTGTCCCTGGGCTACCAGGGGCTGGGCTCAACGTACGGTCCTACCGAGATGCACCGGCAGACGCTTCAAGTCGGGCAGGCCGAGTTTGCCCCGATTCGTGCGGAGATCGAGCGCTACGCCAATGAGGTCGTACCGTCTCTCGGGGAAGCCCTCGAAGCTATGGGCGCCCCGCCCATCGAAGGGAGGGGTGGCGGCTGAGGCGGGTACCTTGGCGGCCCAGGTATGATGCCTTGATGGCATAGGTGTCATGGCCAGCGGAGAGTTGGGGGGGGCGTGCCCGCATGGGCGCGCCCCCCTCCTCATTGGGGCTACCTGGCGCGTCCCTCCGAGAGGGACGCGCTGTGCCACCAGATCGCCTTGGAGAGGTGCTCATCTGCCCTGGTGCGGAAGACCGAGCCGACCACCTCGATGACGATCCCGCTGACAGAAAGGGCCATGGCCCAATCGTCCTCTCCCTGGGACCTTGCCACCAGGCCGGCCACGATCTCGATGCCACCCAGGACGGTCATCCAGGACGCCCGTTTGTGGTCCTTTCGAAACCGATCAAAACCGAGGGCTGCCTGATCCGACCGGGCGAAGAGCTCCTCGAGGGGGGGGGTCCCGAATCCGATCTCGGCGATGGGCGTGTCCTCTGTGCCCCGGACGATCTCGGTCCGGAGCAGACGATGCCGGACGCGGAGGGCGCAACTGTCATAGACGTCGCAGCCGAGGATGTTCTGGGTGCCGGCCTGGCTCTGTGCAACGGTGGGAACCCCCAGGCCCGCGAGGAGGAGGACGGCGATGCGAGACGCGCTCGAAAAAGTCATATGCCTTGAGCCTCCCTGGAGGGTTTGGGAATCACCGGGCTTTCCGGGCGGGGCCCCATGAAGTGCCACACCG
>JASFVN010000142.1:0-10554 GCA_050049805.1 Gemmatimonadota bacterium | reverse complement strand
TGACAAATGGCGGCGAAATCTGTCATCTACTATGCAGGCCGTGGCGTGTTGTCCCTCCCCCTTGGGAGGTACCAAGCGCGACTCCAAGCCGCAGCCCAGAAATTACACCGGTCCAGCCTCGGCCCAGGAGGGTTCGTCTTCCTGAGCTCAACCACGGGAATCCCTCCATTCACCGTGGTCAGCATATTGGCCGGGACCATGCGAATTCCCATAGCCGTCTTCCTTCTGCCGGGGCTGGCGGGCCGTCTGGTTCGCTTCGGCATCCTGGTACTTTTTCCTCAGGCGGCCCGGGAGATCTTCCGATGAATCACCCCTGCCGACGGGAAGGGCGCCCCTTCGGGCGAGACGGTTGAGGTCGCCTCATGGAACCAGACTCTCGACGCCTTCTGCTCCTTGTGGATTCGGAGGATTTCTGGAGAGCCTTGAGGGCCGATATTGCCGGGGCTCGGGACAGGATCTGGGCTCAGACACTTTCCTTTGAGGGAGACACGGCTGGAAAAGGCCTGGCCAGAGCCGTGGAGGAGAGCCGGGCTCCCGACCGACGAATTCTGGTGGATCGATTCACGCGGTGGGTGCAAAACGATCGTTTCCTGTTTTCCCCGACTGCGCTGGCCGATGAGGAACTGCAGGCGGAAGTGGAGGAGACCGATCGAATGATTCGATCGCTCGTCCAGGCTGGCGTGGCCATCCGATGGGGCTCACCCATCGGTCTGTTCGGTCGCCGTGCGGCATGGCGTAACCACAGAAAGCTCGTCCTGATCGACGGGTCCATCTGCTATCTCGGCGGCATCAACTTCACTGATCATAACTTTCAGTGGCACGATCTGATGCTTAGAGTCGAGGATAGGGATGTCTCGGCCTTCTGCTCCCGGGGTTTTGAGCGGAGTTGGCAGGGTCTGAGGTGCTCCGAACAGGCGCAGTTCGAGGGAATCGAGGTATTGAATATCGACCCCCCCGATCTCACCCCTTACCAGAGAATCTGGTCGGCGATTTCCGAGGTCCGAAATGAGATCTTCGTTGAGAGCGCCTACTTGACTTTGCCGCTGTCTGACAGCTTGGCAAACGCAGCCCGGCGTGGTGTGAAGGTGCGGATCCTCTCTCCGGATGAAAACAACGTCCGCCTCTTTCGCCGATACATCACCTGGGAAGCGGAACGCAACCAATTCGACCTCCGTTTCCTTCCAGGAATGACGCACATGAAGGCCGTCCTTTTGGACCGGCACGTGTTGATCATAGGGTCATCCAACCTGCACTTCACAGGGCACCGGACACAGAACGAGACGATGGCGCTGGTCACTGATCCAGGCCTGGTCAGGGATTTCATAGACCGTGTGGCTGAACCCGATTGGGCCCGTTCCAAACCTTCAGTGGGGTCCGAATCGAGGAGCGGAAAGACGCTTCGCCTCGGTATGAAGGCATACATGTGTGTCGCGGACCTTTCGGGCCGAGGTCGGCCGTGCGCGCCCCGGGATGCCGGGAGCACCCTACCGGCCCAAGCCAGAAAAGGGCGTTCCAGGAGGAGGACCGATCGGATGTCGGTGCGGTGAGATCCCACCACACGGAGAAGACTACGGTATGCGCAGGCGGACCTGGTTGCTAGGGATCTTATTCGGGGGAATCCTCGCGTTCCTGGTCTTGCTCTTCGTGCAAGAAGAATCGAGGCCGTTCTCTGCTCCCCAAGTCGTGTTCCTCCTCCTCGTCGCGACTCTGCCCGGATTCGGCATCGCCTTTCTCTTCGATCCCTACTCCAGGAAGAAGAAGCAAGAGTACCTCGAGATCGACTTCTATCAGGAGGAGAGCTGATGCAGGTCGGGCATGTCGCTGCGGCTATGGTGATCTCGTCCTTCGCCCCGGAATTGACCGGGGGTAGGATGGAGGCCTTTTCGCTCGAATCCATCCTCGTGGCCTTCGCAGCGCACTGGCTCCCGAACCTCGACGTCGTTCCAATCTGGTTGGGAGTAGCGAGGAAGTCATTTCACTGCACCTGGTCTCATTCACTCCTCTTTGCGGTAATGGCCGGTCTTGTCCTTATGCCTTTTAATCCAGGCTGGGCACTGCTGACCATTTCGAGCATCCTTCTCCACATTCTCGCCGACCTTCCAAGCAGCGTGGGACTACCTCTGTTCCTCCCCTTCTCCCGGAAGAGGTTTTCACTCAACCTCTGGGCCGATACCGGCTACGGCGGGTGGGCCACGACACGCGGAACCTACCAACAGGCCTGGACATGGGTTCTCGAGGGAGGAGCATTTCTTTTCCTCTTCGTGCGCGCCTATCAGGAAAGTGTTTGGCCTTTCACGTAGGAAACGAGGGCTCTCAGGCCCGAATCCGCCGGACGAGCTCGCTCGACAGGCAGCCAGCCGACCTTCCTTGGGTGGCAGGAAGCCCAAGTCCCACGTGGAATACCTGGTTGTCGGCAGTGGTTTCGGTGGCGCGTTTTCCGCTCTCCAGCTCTCGAAGGCAGGCAAGGAGGTCGCAGTCATCGAGCGGGGGGTCTGGCCGGATCGTGACGAGTCCTGTTGGGATGAGAGCAAGCTCTACTACCCCATTCCAAAGTACCGCGGGCACGTCCCGATTCTGGTCGACCAGCGGGAGGGACCGCTCCAGGAGGTCTGGCCCGAGGACACGGTAGGAGGGATGTCCACGATGTACGGTGCGGCCGCATACCGCTTCCGGGAGGAGGACTTCCTGGGAGCTCCAGACGGGGAAACGGGAGGGAGAGACCAGAGTAGCGCCTGGCCGGTGGACTATGCCACGATGGAACCCTTCTATCTGGAGGCCGAGCGAATCCAACACGTCGCCGGTGTCGAGGGGGAGGACATCACGGAACCACCCCGAAGCGCACCCTTCCCGCAGAAGTCGCCGGAACTTTCCCGTCCGTCGAAGAGGATCTGGGACGCGGCCGAGAAATTGGGATTACATCCGGCTCACATTCCGCTGGCGATCAACTTCGACGGGAATTCCCCTGGCAAGACCTGCATCCGGTGTGACACCTGCGACAAATTCCTCTGCCGAATCCGGGCAAAGAACGACCTCACTGTGGTGGCTCTTCCGGAGGCCATGGCACACGGGGCCGAGATCGTGCCCGACACTCGAGTAGTCCGTATCAACGTCTCGGGAGATCGAGCGGTTTCCGTTGATGTCATTCACCAGTCCACCGGTCGATGTCAGAGAATAAAAGCGGAGTATGTAATCCTTTCGTGCGGAGCAGTCTGGACGCCTTACCTCCTACTGGTGTCCGGTATCCGAAGCTGCGGCGGCGGACAGAATCTCATAGGGAGGGGACTGCTGCGGCACGCCAACTCCGTCACGACCGGCCTTTCGATTACCCCGGTGAATCCTGAACACAAGCTACATAAGCTCGTGTGGATTCCTGATTTCTACCATGGTCACCCCTGTCCAGAGAAGGACCCCCATGGGCCTTGGGGAACGATTCAGCAGATCCATATCCCCGGAAGGCTCACCCTTCAGGCCAACTCCCCACGAGGATTGAAGACCGCTGCGGCCACCGCATCCGGGCTCCTGATGGGTTTGCTGAACATAGCCGAAGATGAGCGGAACGAGTCGAACAGGGTGTTCCCCGATCCCTCGGCCAGAGACAAATTCGGACAACCGATGCTGAGGGTGTTTCACCGCTACTCCCCCAGGGACATCCGAGCCCGAAAAGCCCTGGAAAGGGAGGCGAGGAAAATCTTGAGGAGAGCCGACGCGGTGCCATCATACACATACCTTGTGGAGTCGTGCTCCCATGCCACCGGGACGTGCAGGTTCGGCCACAACCGGGAGTCATCCGTCCTGGATCCAGACTGCAGGGTCTGGGGTTTCGAGAACCTCTTCGTGGTGGACGCCAGCTTCATGCCCTCCAGCAGTTCCCTGAACCCGAGCCTTACCATAGCGGCCAACGCCATTCGCGTGTCCAGGGCAATGCTGAACCCATGATCCCAACCATTCTCTGACACGACCATGAGCTCACGGCTTCCCAGGATTTGTTTTTTCGGATGCGGCAGGATGGCGGGACATCACGCTCGACTGCTCAGAACCCTTTTCCCGAAGATCGAACTCTGGTTCGCGAGCCGGGATCGAGAGAAAGCCCGGCTCGTGGCATCACAACACAGAGGTGCAGGCTTTTTTGGCAGCTATACCCGGGCCGCTGAGAGTGAGGAGTTCGACATTTCCTTCCTGACGACCCCCCACGCCTTTCATGCAGACCTGGCGGTCCTCTCGGCGAAGCATGGAAAGGACCTGATCATTGAGAAGCCGGTAACACGGACCCTCGAAGAGTTGGCCACCGTGGAGGCCGCCGTCGATGAAAGCGGAGTCCGGTGCACGGTTGCCGAGAATTACTACTTCAAGCCAGCCATAGGGGTAATGAGCGCATTCATGCGGGAAGGTTTGATCGGAGAGGTTCTCTTCATAGACCTCACCAAAACCAACCGGCAGAAGGAATCAGGATGGAGGACCGACAGGGCCCTGATGGGGGGAGGTGCCCTCTTGGAAGGTGGAGTCCACTGGCTCAACGCGCTGATCTCCCTCTCGGGCGGAATACCGGTCGGGGTCATAGCCATCAAACCCGAAGTAAAAGAACCCACCCTCATTCCCCTGGAGGATTCCCTCCTCCTCGTTGCCCGTTTCTCGAACGGAGTCGTGGGCCGCCTTCTTCACTCCTGGCGTGTCCCCAATCGATTCTTCGGAATGGGCCTGTCGAAGATCTACGGGACCGAAGGCGTGATCACTTTTGAGAGCAACGGATTGTTCTGTTCCGTCTATGGCAGGAAGAGAAAGAAGAGGCTGATGCACCCGAGGGATTTCCTTGGATTCCGACCCATGCACCGAAGCTTCATCCAGGATTGGGTGTCGGGCAAACCTTGGCGTCCGAGCCTCGGGAGGATCAGACAGGATCTCGCTTTGGTCCATGCCGCCTACCGATCCCTCGAAACGAGACGTTTTGAGAAGGTCTGAAGAAGCCGAACTTTCCGAGAAGTTTTTTTGCGGGGTATTTCTGTCTCCGAGAACGGTGATGGCACTGCGATCGGTATGCTCACGGCCATTGAATGCGATTCGACGGGACCAGGGTCAACCGCTTGCTGGTCCCCTTTTTCGGGGCCGCGGTTGGCGCAGGGTTCGTCGAGGCCAACAAACGGCAGCTTCATCCAACCGTCTGGTAAGAACGCAATGCCCAAGAAACCTGATAGGCGAGAGACAATACAACCAAACCGCCGTGGAACCGTTCGTTTCTGAGAAAAATGGCCACCACGTAGGCCACCGGTTGGACAATGCTGGCGACTACATACTCCAACCCGAGGCTGTGAAAATGCTCAGCGCCTTTTAGCCACGTATCGGCGAAGTCGAACACATAAAAAAGAGCCAAGACCCCGAAGAACCAGGCACGCCGAGAAAGGAAGTAATCCTTGAATCCGTCGTACCCTTCCAAGTCGGAAGGGAATAGATGTGCACAAAGAAGAAAGAGAAAAAGAGCGAAGGCGACGAGGAAGAGATAGAGTTGGAATGTCCAAGTGTCCACTTCGATAAAACGAAACTCCCACCACCACCAGAAGATGATGGTGAAGAACATGTAAAAGACCCAACCGAGGTGGACCCAGTACGTCTGAACCCGTCCTGGATGCTGGACGAGCCGAGCCAAGCCCTTGAGCAGGTGGGTAATACCGAGTCCCACGATGATTGAGGTGAGGACCGCGATGTACTCGAACATTCCCATGGGATCACCTCACATCACATAAGGCACAATTCCGATCCCTGTCGGATGTCTCATGGACCAGCCGATCCACCAGAACCCTAATCCCTCCACCAACACCTGCGCAAATCCTCCGCGGATTTCTTGCAGCCGATAGTCGAGAGGATTAGATAGTCAGGAGTTCCCGAAAACAAGGGGGTGTTATGAAAGGTTTGGTCGCAGTGCTTCTCGCACTCGTGCTGGCAGGGCTTGCCGCCTGGTACTTTTTCGCTGCATCAGAATCGGCTCCACCGGCTGAGATGACCGACGCTGAGGTTGCTCAGATTGAGGCCGAAGTGAATCAGGCTCTCGATGAGTGGTGGGCCGTCTGGTCGGCTGCAGAGGATTATGATCAATTTGTGACCATCTATGCAGATGACCCTGATGTGCATTGGGTCAGCGACGGAGTGCCCTCCTTCGGTCGAGGGGAAATGGACGCCAACTTCCGCCCGGTTATGGAGAACATGCAGCGGCAGGAGAACGCACCCGTGGAGTGGCGGACCTTCGTGATCACCCCGGACGTCGCTTATACGGTTCGAATCAATGACGTGACCCAGATTGACCTCGCGGGGAATGCCGGGCCATCAGTGCGATACGCCGAAACCCTCGTCTGGGTAAAACGTGACGGGGAGTGGAAGGTTCTGTTCGGCCACGGGTCCACCCCGAACGAACCTATGTGATGCCGCTAACCCGCTCCTTCCGATTCAGAAGGAGAAGGGCCCAGGTCGAGCCTGGGTCGGAGGCTGCGGAGCCAGCCGGAGACGTTCCAGCTCAAACGCCCCTTCGATAACCGGGCACCGAGAACGCATCTGGCGACGTCTCCCCGAGGCGCACGGGCCCACTAGTGAACTCACTCCTATCTGGCGTGCTTTGCCTACTTTGTTCAGAAGCCGGGGTCAGCCCGTGCAGTGGAGGGTTGCAGATCAGATCGGAAGGCGAGCTCGGCAAGCTCTTTCAAAAGGAGGACTTTTTTGCGTTCTGCGAGAGGGAGCAGATGTTTCCATTCGTCCCAACGAGCGCAAAGCCCACAGAATCAACTCGGCGACCTCCCTAGGGTTTTGG
The DNA here is from genome assembly GCA_050049805.1 of Gemmatimonadota bacterium. GTDB lineage: Bacteria > Gemmatimonadota > Gemmatimonadetes > Longimicrobiales > Gaopeijiaceae > JABDNZ01. Next base: position 3,764 of record JASFVN010000142.1, on the reverse strand, counting down.
TCGGGTTCGAGAACCACCAAAACAGCTTCGGCATGGTCCTCGGGTTTGGCCAATCCCCGAGGTTTTTCGAACAGAATCTCCCCGCCGTCTTCAGAACAATGGTTCATCCCTCTGCGGTCCACCTCACCTAGGAGGATCGTGGCTTGTGAGGTCATGGTGACTCCTCCGGATAAGCATTTACCAAGCCAACTGGAGCATTTACCAAGCCAACTGGAATTAGTCACTCGCATTGAAGGGCAGGATGCATTCCTTCGTACCCTCCCAGCACCCCCCGAGGAGAGAGAACGACCTGCCAGAGTTGGCTCTTGCGCGCTCGAAACCCCCCAGCGCGGGAGAGTAGGAAGTACCGCCACCAACGGCAAAAAGACGCTTGTCGTATCGGTCTTGAAGCTCTTGCCAGCAGGTCCCCGACCCTGTCGCGTAGGGTCATGCTCGGACCTTCCGCAGTGTCCTCCTCATACTGGGGGCAGTACCTTGCTCTTTTTAGACCAGGGGGTGGGAACAAGCGAACCTTGCCCATAAATCGAACGTGGAGCATGGGAAGAGAGGACCTTCGGTCTGACGTCGGTTACGGAGGCAGCTGGCCGATTCGGGCATCGGAACGCCTGATCCGGTTCGAGTTGACCGAGCCTGGCTACGTCCGACCCTGGCAACACCAAACCCTCTGACTTTGACCAACCATCCGCGATGGACGAAGAAGAACGCTCCGGACGAATCGGAAAGCGCTCCCTCGAGTACTTTTCGGCGGACTATTCGACTTCACGGCGACTTGACGGCGGTGTTTGAGATCCTCTGCCAGGTAAACTGTAGCCATGCCTCCGCTACCGATCTCCCGCTCGATATGATAGCGGTCGGCCAGGGCAGCCTTCAGCCGTTCCTCGTGGCCCATCTCAGGTTGTCCGTTAGAAGGAGACCGCCCTGTCCAGCACAGTCAGCCACCCAGCGTACGATGCGATGTGGGAGAGGTAGGGGCAAGGATTCGAGGATGGAGGTGGGGTTCGCGAGGAGTGAAAGCGAACAAAGGAGGGTCATGGGTCCACCAAAGCTCGGTCAGGCCGCAATCCTGGCAAGCGTCGTGAAACCAAGGTAGACGAGAATCGCACAGAGCCAGTAGATGGAGAAAAAGGCGTGGTATCGCCGGTTTGACGTGACGGCCCCGATCAAGGAGAGGATCAACAGTGACGGGACAAAGAGCATATAAAACTGAGGAGGCTCCCTGAGTCCGGCCTCCGCCTTCAGCCCGGTTTCTGCAACATCAACGCACCAGGCGAGGGCTTGAATTCCGAAAAACCACCGGTGGTTTCTGAAGAAATGCTTTCGGAAGTCGAAATCGCGGGCCAACTCCCATGGATAGAGGATCGAAGCCAGCAGAAACAGTATGATGGCATAAAGGACAACGAAGAGAAATTGGTAGAATCCCCACTGCCCCAAAGAACTCCACCAGAACATTCCCCACCAGATGACGACAATGAAGACCAGGACGTTCACCGTCCAAACGGAGTGGACCCAATACACCCGCACTGAGTTGCGGTAATGAATGGTCTTACTGACGCCGATCAAGAGATGGGTGATCCCCAGACCCATCACCACGGAGATCAGAACACCAAGGTACTCGAAAAGGGACAAAGCACACTCCCGGTCCAGCACCGTCAGCCGTCAGAGACAAGGATGTGTCGCGGATAGGTAGCGTGCAAGGAGAGTGGCCGAGTGCGATACGGTGACCGAGGCGAGGTTGAACCGCCCCTCCATCGTTTGACGGCTCCTTGACGTGGTTGAATAATCATACTCCTGGCTTAAGCGCATCAACGCAGCCCCGTGAATAGAGGGGGGATCTATGTCCGGCCCGGGCCTTCACCGAGGTTGGAAGCGTAGGGCCCAATGTTACCGTCTACACCGACACGGGTCTCCAATCCGAGACGACCTACCGCTACCGGGTCCAGGCCTGTAACCAGAACGGATGCTCCGAGCCCACCGCCGGCAGTGGTGAGGTGTCGACGTTCTCGGAATTGAAAATCGAATCAGAGGCCCTTCCGGTGGCTTGGGTAGGCGAAGCGTTCAGCCAGACGCTTTCAGCTTCTGGTGGCGACGGGGCGCCGAGCTGGAGCCTTTCGTCCGGTGCTCTTCCAGACGGAATCACGTTGAGCGGGGCCGGGGTCCTGGGAGGCACTCCCACCACCGGTGGGAGCTTCACCTTCACTGTTCAAGCCACTGGCGGGGGACAGACGGCCAGCCGAGAGTTGTTCATGGACGTCTACAATCAGTTGACGATCACCACGGTGTCGCTGCCGAGCGGGGTCGAGGGATCGGCCTATGAGCAGGATCTTGGCGCCTCCGGCGGAGATGGTACATACATCTGGAACCTATCGGAAGGAGCCCTTCCGCCCGGCCTGGACTTGGGCTCTGGCGGGGCCATCACCGGTACTCCCACTGCCACGGACACCTACTCTTTCACCGTCCAGGTGAGCAGCGCAGGCAGAACCGTGTCGGCGGGCTATGAGCTCGGGGTTTTCGATCCCCTGGCGATCACCACGGCCGCCTTGCCTCAGGGAGTCACGGGTTCGGCCTACTCCAGTGACCTCAGCGCGGTTGGTGGCGACGGGGCCTACACGTGGGCGGTATCTGCCGGTGCTCTGCCGGCAGGCTTGTCGTTGGCCCCTGCCTCAGGCTCCATCTCTGGAACCCCAACGGAGGACGGCGCCTTCTCCGTCACGATCCAGGTGCAGAGCGGAGACGGGCAGATGGCCACAGCCGGCCTCTCTCTGGAGGTAGCGTTCGTATTCAGCTGCTCGATTCAAACCGAGATTCCCCAGGTGGAATGCGAGGCCCTCGAGGTACTCTACAACACCACGAACGGCCCCGGGTGGACCGTGGCCACCGACTGGTTTTCCAGTTTCCAGCCTTGCGACTGGCACTGAGTGACCTGCAGCGAGGGAACGGTGACGATCCTCTATTTGCGGTCCAATGGTCTTTCGGGGCCTTTTCCCCCGGAGCTCACGGCCCTCCAGAACCTCCGGACCCTGGACCTGGGATGGAACGACCTCACCGGTTCGCTGCCGTCGGACATCGGTGAACTGGCGGACCTCGAGAACCTGAATTTGAGCTCCAATCAGGTGGGAGGAACCCTTCCCCCGGCCCTCGGCACCTTGTCCCACCTGGAGCGCATCGAGTTCAACAGAAACGAATTCTCGGGGCCGATTCCCCCTGAACTCGGGAATTGTTCGGAGCTGGTTCGTTTGGACCTTGGATCAAATAACCTCTCGGGTGCAATTCCTCCTGAGCTGGGGAACCTGTCCAGCCTTGAGTGGATCATTCTCTCCCAGAACCAGTTGACCGGCTCCATCCCGGCCGAGCTGGCGAACCTATCCGAACTCGAACACCTGAACCTTCATAACAATCAACTCTCCGGTACCATTCCGCCCGCGCTGGGTACACTCACGAACCTCACTGGCCTCTATCTCTATTCAAATCAGTTAAGCGGAACGATCCCGTCCGAGCTTGGAAACCTGACCAACCTCCAGACCCTTTACCTCTACTCCAACCAGCTCAGCGGTGTCATACCCCTGGGCATAGCCCAGCTCGGTGGCGCGATCCAGGACACCCATGGCCTGAGCAACTGCGACTTCTTGCCGGGTAACACGGGGCTGAGCCTGGTGGAAAGTCAGGACTATCGGGATGCGGATCTGGATGCCGACGGATTCATCTGTGAGGTGCCCTTTCCGCCAGGGCCCATGAGTCCAGGGTTCGCGGATCAGGGGAATCGGTTG
>JASFVN010000470.1:0-3384 GCA_050049805.1 Gemmatimonadota bacterium | reverse complement strand
AAGACAGACAGGGTCGAGATGAACAGGTAATGCTGAACGGCCTCACTGAGTACTTCGGTCGACAGCCTTACCCAGTCAGGCTCCATGGCGGCATTGTCGAACACCACGTCCCACTCGCGGCCTTTGAGAGCCTCCAGGTCATTGTTCCTGTCCCCCCTGAGCTTCTCCACCTCAGGGAAGAGGTGGGGATTGGTGACCCCGCGGCAAGAGAAACCCGGACAAATTCTCTTCTGGTCGGGACCAGCCGCTTCCTTTCAGCCATGCCGAAACTCCTCAGTTCCCGGGGAAGACCACCACGCTCTCGTTGCCATTCTTCGCCACGGCCGCCACGCCGAAGAGGTAGTTGTCGATGATGACGTTCTCCAGCGTGTAGGTGTCCACCATGCCGGCCCACCGGAAATGCTCCCATTGAGGCGCAGTGGTATCCCGCCAATAGACCTTGAAACCGGCCAGGTTGGGATCGTCCGCCACCTCCCAGGAGAGGACCGCCGAGGGCCGGTTCGATCCACCGATCCGGACGTTGGTCGGGGCCGGGGGAGCCCAGGCCATAGACGCCAGGACGGCTGCATTCAAGGCCGTCATCTTCGCTGTATAGTCGAAGTCCACCCACTCCACCACGTCGCCGTATTCGATCCCGGCCTCAACGCGGATGTCCTGGTGCTGCCGGATATAGCTCTCGTGGGTCTCCATGATCCGGACCCCTGGGAACCCGGCGTCGTTGAAAGGCCGGTGGTGGCCGCCGCGCCCGAAACGATCCAGGCGATAGATCATCTTCGCGTCGAGGTTGGGAAAGTAGAGCTCGGCGATGCGGTCCACGTAGCGGGCGATTTGCCGGGAGGGGCCGTCGACCTCCCCGCCCCTGGTCCGGCGGCGCTGATAATCCGCCAGCTCGTCGGTTGCAGGGACGGGCTCGGAAAACACCCGGAAGGTCGTGTTGTCCTTGATCCCGTCGTCCCCCACGGTGTTGCCGATCATGTCGTTGTTCAGGACCGCGACGATGTCCCACCCCTCTTCCACCGCCGTCTCGGCCAGGGCCCCGCCCCCCAACAGCCCCTGCTCCTCGCCTGACAGGCCTACATATATGATGCTCGTGGGAAATGAGTATTTCGTTAGAAGTCGTGCCGCCTCCATCGCTCCAGCCATGCCGGTGGCATTGTCGTTCGCACCCGGGGCATCGGTCTCGGCGTCGTTTCCACTGGACGCCCGAGAATCGATATCGCCAGCCATGAGGAGATAGCGGTTCGGATAGAGCGTGCCCCGCTGGATGGCCACCACGTTCACGATTCCGGTCTCCTGAGGAACTCTCCTGGACGCCGGAACCACGCTCTCATGGAAGAAGACCTCCAGGCAACCGCCACAATCGGCGGAAATCTTGTCGAATTCCGACTTGATCCACCGGCGGGCCGCTCCGATCCCGCGAGTCGCAGACAGGGTGTCGGAGAAGGTGTTCCGGGTTCCGAACCCTGCCAAAGCCCGGACATCGGCCTCCACCCTTTCAGGGGATGCCGCGGAGATGATGTCGTAGATGCGGGGATCGATCTGAGGTGGGGCCGCGCCACCCCCGGCCTGGCCCTCCTGGGCAGCCAGGGGACTCGTCCATGCCAAAGCGGAAAGCAGACAACAGACATACACGAAGAAGGCTGAGAAGCGGCCCATCATACCCTCCCTTTGCTGGGTTGATCAGAGGTCGACCCCGGAAGGTGGGTCGCCGGGGAGACGGCTACAAGGGTAGGGAGTACCGGCCACCAGGCTGCCCGGAAGTTCCCCTCATTCCCAAAGCAAGAGGATCTTACCGAAGTTGCGGTTCTCCGCCATGGCCTGGTGGGCGTCCGGAGCCTCTTCCGGCCGGTAGGTGCTGTCGACGATGGGCCTTACCTTCCTGGCGGCAAAGAGGGGGCACACCCGGTGCTCGAACTCCCGGGCCAGGCTGATCTTCTCCTCCAGGGGCCTGGCTCGAAGGACCGTGCCCTTGATGAGGGCCCGTTTCGCCATGAGGAGCCTGAGGTCGATCTGACCCTTGGGTCCTGACGGGACACCTACCACAACCTGTCTGGCACCACGGGCCATGACCTCGAGATTCCCCTCCAGGTAGGCCCCTCCCACCAGGTCCAGGATCACGTCTACCCCTTCCCCGCCGCTGGCCTCCTGGACCCTGGCTGGCCAGTCGTCACCCCCCACCACCCCGACGTCCAACCCCAACTCCAGGGCCTTGTCAACCTTTGATGCTGTCCGGGACGTTCCGATGGCCCGGACCCCTGCAGCCTGAGTGAGCTGCACCGCCGCCGTCCCCACACCGCTCCCCACGGCATGAATCAGAATCGTCTCTCCCTCGGAGAGCTTCATCTGCCGGAAGAGGGCATCGAAAGCCGTCATGAAAACCTCGGGAATGGCCCCGGCATCGGGCAAGCCGATGCCGGCCGGTACCTTGACGGCAGTCCTCTCATGCACGGTCACGTATTCGGCATAGCCACCACCACCCACGATGCCCATGACCCGGTCCCCCTCCTTCCAGAGAGAAACCTGGGAACCAACGGCCGCTACAGTTCCGGCATACTCGAGGCCGGGGATGTCTTCGGGGGAGCCCGGTGGAGCAGGATACCGACCCACCCGCTGAACCAGATCGGCCCGGTTCACGCCGGAGGAGGTCACGCGGATCAACACCTCCTTGGGCCCCGGCTCCGGCCGCGGCACTTCCTGGATCTGCAATACCTCCGGGTCTCCGAACCTGGTGATGACCACCGCCCTCATGGAATCGGCCATGTCAGCCTCTTTGGGATCGTTTGCCGGGGTTCGAGGTTAGAAATGAAGAATCCCTTAACCATGGTACCTGATCGTTGCTCTTTCAACTGGTTTCTTTGCTGCCCATCTTGCTTCCCCTCAGCATACTTCCGCCACCCTGCCCTCGACCCTTCGAGAAGGGATCCTGACATGATCCTCCCCTTCGAGCTGGATCGCCCATTGGCTTTCCTGGACCTGGAGACCACCGGCCTGAGCACCGTTTCCGATCGGATCGTCGAGCTAGCCATCATCCGGGTGTCACCCCAGGGGGATGTCCTGGAGAGGGTGCGCCGCTTCAATCCCGGTATCCCCATATCCCCCGAGGCTACGGCGGTTCATGGGATCACCGACGAGGAAGTGGCCGACGAGCCACCCTTCCCGGCCAGAGCCAAGGCCCTCGCCGAGCTCCTGGAACCCTGCGACATGGCGGGGTTCAACATCCGTCGCTTCGACCTACCCATGCTCCTGGCCGAGTTCAAGAGAGCTGGCGTATCCTTCTCGGTTCAGGGCCGTAGGCTCCTCGATGCCCAGCTGGTCTTTCACAGGGAAGAGCCCCGGGACCTATCGGCGGCTGCCCGCTTCTACCTGGGTCGAGAGCACGAGGAG
>JASFVN010000469.1:0-3386 GCA_050049805.1 Gemmatimonadota bacterium | reverse complement strand
TATCGTGAAAAGGCCCGGGAGGTTGACGTCCGGTTCCACCGGGACGCCAGGACTCGAGCCCTATCCATGATCCAGGCCTCCACGGGGGCTGCCCAGGAAAAGTTGAACCGTTTTGCGGCAGAGGGAGGCTACTTCGTCACTACGGGGCAGCAGCCCGGCCTCTTCACCGGCCCTCTCTACAGCCTATTCAAGGCCCTCACTGCCATCCGCCTGGCGGACTCCCTGGAGGCGGTCCTGGAACGGCCCGTGGTGGCCCTGTTCTGGATCGCCTCGGAAGATCACGACTGGGAGGAGGCGGACCACGCCACCATTTTGGACCTGGCCAACGACCTGCGAACCGTCCGGGTACCGGCCCAGGAGGGTGCGCTGAACCTGCCCCTCCATCGGATCCGGTTGGAGCGGGGGCTCTCGGAAGCGGTGGAGGAGTTCATCGGAACTCTGCCGGATACGGATTTCAGCCCTCGTACCGTCGAGCTACTGAGGGGAAGCTACACCCCTGGCCAAACCCTTCCAGGTGGCTTCCTGAAGGTCATGATGGGACTTCTGCAGGGCCTGCCCATCGCCTTCGTGGACTCCTCCCAGGCCGAGTTGAAGGACGCCTCCCTACCGATCCTCCTGCGGGAGTTGGAGGAGGCCGAGGAGCACGAGGCGTCCTTGTCGAGGACGGCCTCTCACCTGGAGCTGGAGGGATACCACGTTCAGGTTCCCATCCTGGAGAAGGGCGTGAACCTCTTCTTCGAGGGGGAGGCCGGCCGGGATCGGGTCTATCGGGACGGGAGCGGCGTACGCCTGAACCGAGCTGGAACGCGCCTGACCCTGGACGAGATCCGCGCCCGGGCCCTCGAGGACCCCTCCCTCCTCAGCCCCAATGTACTCCTTCGCCCCGTGGTGGAAAGCGGATTGTTCCCGACGCTGGCCTACGTGGCGGGACCGGGGGAGCTGTCCTATTTCGGACAGCTGAAAGATCTGTTCCGAGCCCACGGCATGGAGATGCCCGTTGTGCATCCACGCCACTCCGTGACGCTCATCGAGGCCAAGATCGGCAAGGTCCTGTCGAAGTTCCATCGGACCCCGGAATCCCTGGCTCGGCCCCATCATGAAGTCGCTGCCGAGATCGCACTGGAGGAGGTGCCTCCCGAGGTCCGGCGGGCCTTGGGGGAAACCAGGGGAGCCCTCGGAAAAGGGGCTGCCAGCCTCAGCAAAGCCGCCCAAGCCATCGATCCGACCCTGAAAGGGCCCATCAATCACGCTCGGAACTCCGCCTTCGCCGCCTTCGACGAAGCGGAACGAAAGATCCTTCAGGCCCTGAAGAGGGAACACGAGATCGCCCTCGATCAGCTGGAGAAGGCTCAGCGACACCTCTACCCCCTCGGTAAACCTCAGGAACGGGTCCTCAACCCCTTCTACTATGTAACGCGCTACGGCCCGGACCTCGTCTCCGGCCTCCTGAATGAATTCGTTGTGGATCTTGGCATGGGTTCTGCGTAAGTTGGCGGCATGTTCTGGCAGATCATTCTGTTCCTGGCACTCCTGATTCCGATTCTGGCCATCGTGCTGGACTCCCAGGTAGGCCGCGCCCTGGCGTCTCGTCTGGAGCGGCGAAGCCTGGAGGGGCCCGACCACATCATGGCGGAGCGGATCGGATATCTGGAGGGAGAGGTCGAGCGGCTCTCGGAAGAGCTGGGCCGCCTCGACGAGGAGAGCCGCTTCCTACACCAACTCCTGGACGAACGCCCCGGAGGGGCGGGAGCATTGCCACCCGGTGACGAAAACGGCTGAAGCCGGAGGGAGAACCGGCCAAGGCGCCCGCGCAGCCATCTGGGTTGGCGCGGGCATTTTCTTGAGCAGGATCACGGGCGTCCTGCGGGAGCTGGTGTTCGCCCGCTATTTCGGCACCTCTGCCGTGGCGGACGTTTGGCGGGTCGCTCTCCGGACTCCAGCGGTAATCCGAAACCTCCTTGGCGAGGGCACGCTCAGTGCCTCCCTGATTCCGGTCTACGCGGAGATGCTTGAGGAGGGCAGGGAGGAGGACGCCGGCCGGTTCGCCGGAGCCACCCTCGGAATCCTGGCAACGGTGGCCTTCGGCCTGGCCCTTCTGGGCATCCTCCTGGCGCCCGTTTTCATCCCCCTGATCTACTGGAAATGGGATCCCTGGATGCAGGAGCTGGCGGTCACCATCGTCCGGATCCTCTTTCCCATGACGGCCATCCTGGTGGTCTCGGCGTGGGTCCTGGGGATTCTGAACAGCCATCGGCGCTTCTTCGTCTCCTATGTGGCTCCCGTGGCATGGAACCTCACCCTGGTGGGGACCATGGTAGGGACCGGGAGCTACCTGGGCTGGTACGGCCTGGGCAGGGAAGCGGACATGGCCGTGGCCCTGGCCTGGGGAGCTCTGGCCGGCGGCGTACTCCAGGTCCTGGTTCAGCTCCCCCAGCTGCTGCCGCTCCTCACCCACTTCCGCCTATCCTTGGGCCGGAAGGTAGCCGGTGTCCGGGAGGCGATTCGAAATTTCCTCCCGGTGGTCGGCGCGAGAGGGGTGGTGAACCTGAGCAGCTGGATCGATATGATCCTGGCCGCCGTCCTGGTTATCGGCGCTCCGGCCATGCTGGGGTATGCCCAAACCCTCTACCTCCTTCCCATCTCCCTTTTCGGCATGGCCATCGCCGCCTCGGAGCTTCCCGAGCTGTCCAGGAAGCGAGGAGAGATCGACCAGGTCCTGGTTCCCAGGGTCCGGGAGGCCCTGGAGAGGATCTCCTTCCTGCTGATTCCCTCGGCCCTGGCCTACCTGGTCCTGGGCAACGTGTTCATTGCCGCCCTGTTTCAGGGCGGGGCGTTCGGACCCGACGACACGATGGCCACCTACGTCATCCTGGCCGCGTATTCTCTGGGCCTTCCGGCGTCGGCGTGCAGTCGGGCCCTTTCATCCGCTTTCTATGCCCTTCGCGACACTCGCACGCCGGCCCGCATCGCCACCCTCCGAGTCCTGATCTCCATCGCCGTGGGAGCCAGCCTGATGTTCCCCCTGGACCGTTTCGGGGTGGGAGAGGTCCGGTTCGGCGCCGCCGGCCTCGCTCTGGGCTCCACCCTGGGGGCCTGGATCGAGTATGTCCAGCTCCGAAAGCACCTGAATGGCCATCTGGGGCCCCACGGTCCCGGCTGGACCCGGATCGCCCGTTTCCTCATGGCCGGGCTTCTGGCCGGAGGCGTCGGCTTCGGAGCGAAACAAATCCTGGGGTTCTCTGGTCAGCCCGGCCTGTTGATGGATCTCCTGGGCGGCGCATCGATCTGGCTCGATCCGCTGGCGGCCGTGGGAACGGCAGGGGCCTTCGGGGTAGCCTACCTTGGGACAGCGTCCCTGTTGAAGGTTGGGATGCCCCTCAGGAAGA
>JASFVN010000467.1:0-3403 GCA_050049805.1 Gemmatimonadota bacterium | reverse complement strand
TGCCCGAGAGCGTGGTAGTCCGCGCCTGGTCCTCTTCGGAAAGGCGAACAAAATCGGCGTGGTGCTTCCTGGGGATATTTTTCCGATGATAACGGGCGATATTCGCGACCACGAGCATCTCGTTGGAGGAGAGTCCGGGAAGCTCGGAGTGGGAGATGAGGTAGAGTCCGTGTTTGTGGTGTCGCTTGTGACCTATGAAGGCACCGATGTCATGGAGGATGGACGCCGCCAGAAGCAAGCGTCGGTGCTGAGATCCAAGGCCGTGGAGTTTCTTGGTCTGGTCGAAGATGGACAGGGCCAGCTTCCCCACGTGGAGCCCGTGGGCCTCATCGAACATGAACCGACGACCGAAGGAGATACAGGCCTTGGTGAGCTGCTGCTCCCGTCGGACCTCGTGAGTGGTGTGGGAGATCAGATCGTCCACCAGGTCCAGTAGGATTCCCTCTTTGACGCCGACCCCGGGCACGATGATTTCGTCGGCACTGGCCAGGCGGGCCAGATGATGATAAACCATGGCTGCCGGCAGGATGACGTCGGCCCGGTCCTCCCTCAGGCCAAGCTCGGACATCCGCTCGTGATAGGAGAGGCGGGCGAGGAGGTCGATGGCCGAACGGAGGTCCTGCCGGGACAGCATGCCCACCCCCTGGGCATTGCGCGAAACGCCCGCAAGGTTCGCCAGGGCCTCGATATTACCCCCTGTGGCTACGAAACCCGCGGGAGACCAGTACTGTGCGGGGGAGGGGATCCTGAGGGTGGAGACGTAATCGGAGAGAAGCCTCTGATATCCAGTGGAGTCGGTGCCAGCTTCGCTCAACTCTTCCAGCACCCGAACGGACCCCATGGTGTGGGATTCACTCCAGAGCATCCCCATGTCATCCACAAGAGAGACTTCGACACTGCCTCCACCCAGGTCCGTCAGGATCCACTGCCCCCCGGTCAGGTTCACGCGGCTGGCGACAGAAAGATGCACCAGCCTCGCCTCCTCCGACCCCGAGATCATCTCCAGCACGATCCCGGTCTCTTCCAGGATTCGGCCCACCAGCTCCATCCCGTTCTTCGCTTCTCGGACCGCGCTGGTGGCAACCGCCCGGAACGCCGCCAGTTCCAGGCCGTCCATCTGCTTCTTGAAGGAGGAGAAGGCCGTCACGGCACCGTCCATGGCCTGCGGCGCCAGTCGCCCCGTGAGAAAGACCTGGTGGCCCAGGCGGACCGGGACCCTCTCGTAGGCAAGGGTATTGAACTCCGTGGGGGCGGAAAATTCTGCAGCGATGAACCGAATCGCATTGGAGCCCGTGTCCACGCAACCTACCCTGAAGGGGAACTGGCGCGGCGGCATTTTGGTCAGTTTCCTCCCACCCGTAGGAAAAGGCTTCCTGTGAAGGCGTTGAGGTCATCCGTGGAGACTTCCGGTAGACCTTGGACTCCCGACGTGAGTCGATAGCCGACGGCAGCGCCAAGGAAGATTCGCCGAAGGAGACGGTAGGAAACACCCAGTTCTCCTTCCCCAACCAGAAAGTTGTCCGAACCCACCTCTGTTCCGGTTAGTTGGGCCTCAACCACCGCATGCCCGGCCCCCAGAAGAACGCCGACTTCTCCGTAGAGATCGTTGGCCAGAGGCTCCCAAAATCGAAAAGTCAGGCCCCCATAGCCCATGCTCAGGTTGAACCCCGTTTCACCCTCCGACCCAGTCAACTCCACGTCCTTCGAGAGGGCGAAGCCACCGCCCCCCAGGGCGACGTTGCCTGAAAAGGTCAATCCAGCCCAACCCCCGAAGGAGAGCCGGTTGACCCCGGCGGTCTCCCCGGCTTTCAGTGTCACTGAAGCCACACCGCCAACACGGTTTTGCGGGGGCGCGCCGGGTTCCTCCTGAGCCCACAGGAATCCGGGCAGGATCAGGATGGAAACCAGGAGAATGGAAAGGCTTCTCATCTCGGTGCTCGAGTTGGGTTCAGGGTTCTCGTGCGGCGAAATCCCCCCAAGAGTAATCAAGGTGCTCAGCTTCCTTGGAGCACGACCCCATAGAAGCGGAAAAGGTAAGCTTGCATCGGGAATTCTGCATGGGTTGATGGGACCGGTGGCACCTGTCGGCTTCCTGGAAGAAGGTCACTGGGCTTCAGGGAGCGCCGTTCCCCAAAGGGCTCCAGCAAATCCCATCAACGACAGCACAAGCAGGACGCCACTGGGTCCAATCAAGGGTACGAGGAACCCGACTGCACTGCCCAAAAGCAGCACCGCACCGATGACCGAGTTGCTCACCGCCACATAGTCCGTTCGCCTGTTGCCCCCGGCCATGTCCAAAAGGTAGGTTTTCCTACCCACCCGAACCCCGCTGTGGGCGATGGAGAGGCAGAAGAAGGCCAGGGGCGCAATCCAGGGGTACCGGGAAAGCAGCCCCAACATGTCGAGCAAAAAGACCATCAGCCCCAGGCTTGCTGCCATCGTGGCTCCCGCGATGAGGACCCTCCGGCTCGATCGATCCGAGAACCGGCCCCAAAAACCACTGGCGAGGGCGGCCGCGAGGCCGGAGGCCAGGACAAAAGAACCGAGAAGTCCCATACCTCCGGAGCCCTCCCTGGCCAACGCCACGTAGTAGGGTGCGGCGAGGCCTGTGGAGATCAGAAGGGCCCGCACTCCCACGAAACTTCGAAACGGCCGGTCGGTTCGAAGGAGATCGAGGCGGGCAAGGGCCTCCCGTATAGCATTTTTCCCGCCGTCGGTGGCCCCGGGAACTTCTTCGACGGTGGAAAAGATCGCACCGGCGAGAACCCACAGGACAGCGGCGGAGCCTAGTAACATGACCAGCGGTCCGGTGGTAGGGTCCCCAGAGCTCCGCACGGTGAGGAGGAGACCCATAAGAAGGGTCAGGACTCCTGAGAGGGCTGTGGTAAAACCAGTGAGTCGTCCTCGCCTCGTCTTGGGAACAGTCTTCCCGATGACGTCTTTGGATGCCACGGAGACCAGCCCCCTGGCCAGGCTGAACGCGGCCAGTAGGCCGATCACCGCGGCTCCTGCCACGAGCCCCCTGAGAGTGAGCGTTGCGATACCGATCCCCGCGAGGGCGAAGGCCTGGAGAACCGCGCCCAGAACCCAGACCGGCTTTCGCAGCGGCCGTCGTCTGACTCCGGCGGCGATGAAAAGCTGGGGAAGAAGAGAACCCGACTCCCGGATTGGAACGAGGAAGCCGATGAGTGCAGGTGGGGCTCCGACCGCCCCCAGGACCCACGGTAGCACCGTTTTTGCGCTGCTGATCTCGTCCGAGAGCTTCGTCAGTGTTTGGCTGGCGCTGATCTTGAAGAAGTTGCCGGGCACCCTCGTGCAGGATTCGGCCGGGATGTCTTTGCAGACACGAGCGTCCTCTTCCTCGACGAGAAGAGAATAGAGGCGGTCGGCCGTGCCTTGGGAT
>JASFVN010000468.1:0-3403 GCA_050049805.1 Gemmatimonadota bacterium | reverse complement strand
ACTAGACGGATCCACAACGTCGGCCACTTGGACGGATTCTCTGTATCGCCACATGAGATACGCCAGGGCGCCCCCGCCGCTCGCGGCACTCGGGCTGCTCACCTGGGCGTCGGTGAGCATCGTCACCTGCTCCGGTTCACCGAGTCGCTCACCGGTATCTGAATCGATGCGCAGCCGCCAGACGTTCCGGCTTCCGCCGCGGTCGGATACGAAGTATAGGGATCCGTTCGCTCCCCAACTCGGTGTAAGATCCATGCCTTGGTGTTGGGTTAGGCGGTGGCCTTGGCCTCCACCCGCAGGAATCACCCACACATCGAATCCGAGAGCATCACCAGCGTTGCCCGTGGAGTAGGCGAGCCACTTCCCGTCCGGCGAGAACCCCCCGAGATAGGGAGCAAAGCCAACGGCCTCTTCCCCGGCCAGTTTCGTTGCCCGGCCGTCGAGCGTCACGGAGTAGATCGCATTCTCCCTAGAGTATGCAAAGGACTCCTGATCGGGGGCCCAAGCGATCAGCCAGGTACCGACCGGGGTCCCGATCGGTATCCTGGAAACCTCACTGCCTTCTTGATCGACGATGAGAATGAATTCGGATTCTGTTGAGCCGGCAGGATTCTGCGTCTTCTGGAGAACGGCGATCTGGGTCCCATCCGGCGACCAGCGCGGCCGCGATATGGGGTCCAAGTACTCAAGCGGTCGGACGAGCCGTGGCAGGGCCGACACGGGATCGGAGACGTAGAGGCCCGGAGGGCTTCCCTCACGGAGCGTGACAGCGAGGCGTTGGCCATCGGGTGAGAGTTCGAAGGCACCATTGAAGTCTTCGAGCAGGAGCGTATAGGAGGGATCCGGGACGCTTGAAACCGGGCCAGGTGCACCGTCCGGTGCCGCAGTCGCGGGTCCCTGGGGCCGATACCAGTTCACATATGCGACCTCCGCCACCAGAGCCAGGACTACTCCAGCTGCCGCTACGAAGGGGCCGCGCCTTCTGCGGAAGAGCTTTCGTGCCTTGTAGATGCGGCTCGGGCGCCGGGCCAGGATAGGCTGGTGACAAAAGTAGCGGTTGATGTCGTCGGCCAGGTGCGTCGCGGATTCGTATCGCCGGCGCCGGTCCTTCTCGAGGGCCTTCATGACGATCCAGTCGAGATCTCCACGGAGCAGGCGGACGAGTCCATCCCTGTCGAGCCGACGCAGGCTCGCGTTGGTCGCCGATGCCTCACCCAAGGTGATAACGCGGGTGGACGGCTTCGGCGGCTCCTCCTCTTTCAGAATGCGAAGGACCTCCTGGTAGGCGGCTCGTTTCATCAGCGTGGCATCGAACGGCGTCGTCCCCGTGAGAAGCTCGTAGAGAAGCACACCCAGCGAATACACGTCGCTCCTGGCGTCTACATCCAGCCCCTCGTAGGCCGCCTGCTCAGGAGCCATGTAGGCAGGCGTGCCGATGAATTGGTTGAACTCGGTGAAAAGCGTCCGATCGGTCAGTCTCTGGTGCGTGGCCTTCGCGATTCCGAAGTCGATCACCATCGGAACCGGCGTGCCATCATGGAGCGTTACCAGGACGTTCGACGGCTTGATGTCCCGGTGGATGATCCCATGCTGGTGGGCGTGATTAACGGCGCTGCAGACCTCGGCAAAAAGCGCCAACCGTTCCTTCGTGTCGAGCCTTTCTTCGTCGCAGTACTCTGTGATCGGTATCCCGCGGACCAACTCCATCACGAAGTAGGGTCTTCCGGTTGGCGTCGTGCCTGCCTCGAAAACCTTGGCGATGTTGGGATGGTCCAGAATCGCCAGCGCCTGGCGCTCGGCCTCGAAGCGTGCGATCACTTGCTTGGTGTCCATGCCGGGCTTGACGACCTTGAGGGCGACCCGCCTCCGGATCGGTGCCTCCTGCTCCGCCATGTAGACCACACCGAACCCGCCTTCTCCGATCACTTGGAGAAGCTTGTACGGTCCGATCTTGCTCCCTGGACCCTCGATCATGGATTCGGATTCCGCCTCGGCTGCCGCATGAACGGCGTTGGCCTCATCCAACTCCCGGGAATTGAGGAGATCGGACCCCGCTTGGTCCGCTGCCAGTAATGACTCCACCTGCTCCCGCAGGGACCCATCGTCGCCGCAGAGGGCATGGAGCAGTTTCTCGCGCTCCGGTTCGGCCGCTTCCATGACCCGATGGAAGATCTGCTTCACGCGATCCAGGTTGGCCTCGCTCATGGCTACTCTCCGCGATGCTCTGCAGCCTCGCCCAGTTCCCGCCTCAACCAAGCCCGGGCGAAGCTCCATTCCCTCTTCACCGTTCGCTCCGAAACGCCCAAAGCCTCTGCCGTCTGCGCGATGCTCAATCCTCCGAAATACCGGAGCTCTACCACGCCGGCGGAACGGGCGTCCACCTTTACTAGGCGACAAAGTGCCTCGTTGAGGGCCAGGAGTCTCTCCGGCTCGTCCCAGGACGTGGGGCTCACCCGACTCAAGGAGACAGGCACGGCCCCGCCGCCACGCTTCTTTCGCATTCTCTTCTTAGCGTGATCAATGAGGATACGGTGCATGGCCTGCGCTGCAGCGCCGAAGAAAGCGCCCCGGCTCTGCCACGGGGATTGAGCGGTCCCGACGAGGCGCAGATAGGCTTCGTTTACCAGGGCGGTCGGTTGGAGGGTGTGTCCAGGGTGTTCCCTCCGTAGATGAATCGCCGCCAGCTGCCGCAACTCGTCGTAGACGATCGGGGCGAGCCGACGCAGTAATTCTTCGCGGGTTAGTCCAGCCGCTTCCTCGAGGATGGCCGTGATTTCATGGCGGCTAGGGGTTTCGGCACGCATCGGGTTCTTTGGTGAGGTGAACGGGTATCCGTCACGCCATCCCGCCTCGCTTTGCGCACCGTGGTTCGAGCGGCGATGCGGCCGCTCGCAAATGCGTTCCTCGGGATGACTTCTGATATCAGGGTGCCGTCGGAAAAGGAAAGACGCAAGACTGTTCAAGGTGGGTACCCACCATCCCTGCCAGCTCCAACACTTCGTTGGGCCGGTTATTGGGCCGGTAAATCCCGGCATATTCCGGCAGGTTTGCCGGAAAAGTACGGCAGATCGTGCGTCCTACGCGTGAAAGTACGGCAAAATGCAGGGATTTAGCCCTCTTGATGGGGGCCTGATAAGCCTGGGCACCGCGCCCTGGGGCGGGGGCCCTATGGGAAGAAACGTGGGCGGGCTCTTGCCCCGAGGGACGCCGCGGTCCAGATGGAGAGGGCGGGGAGCGGCAAAGACCGACAACGCATTGGTGCTGAGTCGAGCCCGTTGATAAGCCTGGTTCCCGGTCGCAAGAGCCCTTTCTTGGTGACGGCCTCCGAGCCGATCCCGATCAGAAGATTTCGAGAGCCTCCGACTGGGGCCGCCTTCCCGCATCCCATGCTCCCCTGGTTCAC
>JASFVN010000466.1:0-3411 GCA_050049805.1 Gemmatimonadota bacterium | reverse complement strand
TGAGTTTCAGGTCGACCCGCTCCTTCGGGTGATGGTGCTTAGAGTCGGGGCCATGCCCCATCTTGGCAACTTCGAAGGCATAGGAGGATTCAGCGTCGGAGTGAGCCCCAGACTCTTGCCAGCACTCATCGAGCCTTACTCCTCCCCAAACCCAGAGTCCTTGTCCGGCGCTGCTCCCAGTTCTCATTATTAACCCGGGTGGCTGACGGAACTGGACCGGGCAGTCCCCTTTTATCGGAGCCATTGGAATGGCTTCCCCAGGAGAAACTCAGGAGCGCATCAAGGCTGCCCTCGCCGATCGCTACCTCATCGAGGGTGAGGTCGGCAGCGGTGGTATGGCCACGGTTTATCTCGCCCAGGACCTGAAGCACGACAGAAACGTCGCTGTGAAAGTGCTGAGGCCGGAGCTGGCGGCGACAATCGGGTATCAGCGCTTCCATGGGGAAATCAGGATCGCAGCCAAGCTCCAACATCCGAACATCCTTCCTCTTCTCGACTCGGGCGAAGCCGAGGGTTTCCTCTACTACGTGATGCCCTTCGTGGAGGGCGAGTCCCTGAGAGAGAAGGTGGACCGGGAGGGCGAACTACCCGTAGGCGATGTAGTACGCATCCTCCGGGATGTGGTGGACGCCCTCACCGAGGCCCACTCGAACGGTGTGGTCCACCGTGATATCAAGCCGGAGAACATCCTGCTCCGGGGGCGGCATGCCCTGGTGACGGACTTCGGCGTGGCCAAAGCCGTGAGCGAAGCCACCGGCAGGGCGCAGCTCACCACGGCAGGTATTGCTCTGGGCACTCCGACGTACATGGCCCCCGAACAGGCCACGGCCGATCCCCACCTGGATCACCGTGTGGATATCTACGCGGTGGGCGCCATCGCCTATGAGCTTCTCACAGGAAGGCCCGTGTTCATGGGCCCCTCATCCCAGGCCGTACTGGCGGCACATGTGGCGGAGACCCCCGAGCCGGTGAGGAAGCACCGGGAGGCAGTTCCCGTGGCTCTGGAAGCTCTGGTCATGCGCTGCCTCGAAAAGAAGGCCGCTGACCGGTGGCAGAGTGCGGACGACTTGCACGCGGCGCTGGTGGCTCTTGCCACACCCAGTGGTGGTATCACGCCCACCGCCACTCAGCCATTTCCGGGAGGCCGGAGGTCCCTGGCAGGAACCATGGCGAGGGCTGCCACCGTCGCGGTGGTCGTGGCACTCGTGGGGGTGGGCTGGTGGGCCCTGTTCGGGGACCGGACGCCGGCGACAAGAGTGCCGGGGAGAATGACTCAGCTGACCTTCGAAACGGGCCTGGAGTTGGATCCTACCCTATCCCCAGACGGAGATTGGCTGGCCTACGCATCGGGTCCCTTCGGAAACAAGCACATCTTTCTGCGGCAGGTTTCAGGCGGGCGCTCCGTGGATCTCACGGCGGGACTTCCCGGTGACCACAGGTGGCCCAAATGGTCCCCTGACGGAACCCAGATCATGTTCCAGGCCGGGGGCGCGGTCTACGTGATCCCAGCCCTTGGAGGTGTGCAGCCCCGAAGGATCTTCGACCATCCCACCCACGGTCTGGAGGAGGCAGTGAACGCCGTTCCCGGGGCCAGGAGCGCCGTCTGGTCCCCCGACGGGAGCCGGATCGCCTACACGGTCGGGGACACGATCTTTGTGGCCTCGTCCCAGGATTCCGAGGCCCGGGAAGGGTTCCTCGATTTCTATCCCCACTCGCTCCAGTGGTCTCCTGATGGATCGCGCTTGGTGTACGTATCCGGGAATGCCAGCTACGTCCTGGGGAGCGCTCTTCTCGGGAACGCCGGGGCCAGTGCAATCCACCTGCTGTCCGTCGCGGATGGATCGGTGGCGAATCTCACCGACCGGAAGTGGGTCTACCAGAGCCCGGTTTGGCTTCCCGACGGGGAGGGGATCCTCTACGTCTCGAACGACGGGGGCGCCCGGGACGTCTATCAGCTTCAACTCAGCCCTTCCGGCGCTCCGGCCGGTTCTCCCACCCGGCTGACGACCAACCTGGGCGCTCTCTCCATCAGCCTGTCTGCCGACGGCCGATTGCTAGCCTATTCGGTGTTCCGGCACGATGCGAATGTCTGGTCGATTCCGATTCCCCGGCTGGGCACCAGCTCCGTTTCCGAAGCCGCGGCGGTCACATCGGGCACTCAGACCATCGAAACCCCGGGGGTATCACCCGATGGCCGGTGGCTGACCTTCGATTCCAACCGAAGTGGGAATTTCGACATCTATCGGCTGGAGCTACCGGACGGCCTACCTGAACAGCTCACCGAGGACCCCGGAGATGACTTCATTCCGTCATGGTCGCCGAATGGGTTGGAGATCGCATTTCACTCCTTCAGATATGGGACCCGGGATCTGTTCATCATGACCGCTGATGGCGGATCCGAAGTTCGGGTGACCGATGATCCGGGTCAGGAGCGAGGTCCGGATTGGTCGCCCGACGGCAACTCGCTGGTGTTCGCCTGGGACAACACCGGCAACAATGAGTTGTGGGTGATGTCCCGGGAGGACTCCTCGTCCACCTGGGGGGAGCCTCGACAGCTCACCTCCGATGGTGGCGGTGCTCCCCGGTGGTCCCCCGCCGGAGAGTGGATCGCCTACACCGCGGCGGGGACGCTTCGACTGGTTTCGCCTGAAGGCGGGTCTCCCCGGATCCTGGTGGAAGGTGGGACCGAAAGCTTCGATCCAGCTCCTGTCTTTGCCGATTGGTCCGCCGATGGCAGGACCGTCTACTTCAAGGCCAGAGACTCTCAGGGGCAGGCGAGCATTTGGAGCGTTCCCCTCTCGGGAGGAGCGCCACATCTTCTTGTCCGTTTCGACGATCCCCTCAGGCCATCGTTCCGCCCGGAGTTCGCCACCGATGGAGAACGGTTTTTCTTCACGGTCGGAAGCCAGGAAAGCGACATCTGTGTGATGGAGCTACACCCCGGATAAGGCCCCTGGGCATTACCCACTTTCCCCGGAGGAAGAGATGGGCACGTTCGAATACGCGATGGTGCTGGTCTCCATCATCATCGGGTTGGCCCTTACTCACGTACTCTCCGCCCTGGGGGCCGCCGTTCATCGACTTAGAGGGCATGGGGATCCAATCCGCCTGGAGTCCGTTTACCTCTTATGGGTCGGTTATGTCCTGATCTGGCTTGTCTCTTTCTGGTGGTGGGAGTTTCGGTTTCAGGCACTGGAGGTGGAGTGGACGTACGGCCTCTACCTCTTCCTCATCCTGTACGCCACCATCCTGTTCCTCATAGTCGTCATCCTGATCCCAAGCCGAATGGTCGGGATACGAGACTCCTACCAGTACTTCATGGAGGGAAGAAGATGGTTCTTCGGGGCAATGCTCTTCGGCCTCAGCATCGATGTGGCAGACACATTCCTGAAAGGTATGAATTGGGGCACT
>JASFVN010000465.1:0-3413 GCA_050049805.1 Gemmatimonadota bacterium | reverse complement strand
TCCCGACCATCAGGCCGTCCGCCGACGGCGTGGGAACCGGGATGTCCTCGAAGTCGATCTTCTCCACGGTGAAGGGGAGCTTGACCCGGGGGGTTTCACCCGCCACGCCGGTCACGACCAACTCCTGAAGTCTGAGGGCGGTGGAGTTCAACTCGAAGTTGACCTCCACGGGTTCGCCCGCCACCACGGTCACGCTCTGCGTACCCGAAGAATAACCGATGAGCTGGACACTGACCTCGTGCGTGCCGACCGGCACGTTCAGGATCAGATATCGGCCCTCCGAGTTGGTCAGAGCACCCAGGGCCAGATCAGGTAGGAAAACCTGGGCTGACTCCAGGGTTTGGCCAGAATTGACATCCGAGACGATACCCGTCACGATGCCCCGTTCCTGACCCAGGGTGGGCGTCGCAAAAGCGAGCAAGACCAAACTCGCCCCTGCGACAACGAGAGGAATCCTACGCCAAATTCCCATAAGGTGCCTCCTAAGGTTTGGGACTGTGGCTTTCGGAAGCCGAACCATACGGCAATCGACCCCCATCCCCACGATTCGACTTTCCCCGTGCATGACACAGACAAAGACTCACCGACTCCTGGTCGAGGAGCTGGTAGGGATACTGTGGAATAAGGGCTGAAATCCCCTGTGTCAATAGGTTTCAATGCCATTTAACTGTGAGTTTTTGGAGGCCTTTCCGGACCCATTGTAAGGATTGTCATGCAGTCCTTGCCTCGTCGCCTTTCGCACCCGACTCTCCAGCCCGGTAGTCCCGACGTCGAATGGGACCCTGAAACGGCAGGGAGATGGCCCCAACATTCTGTCGCACCTGGGTGTCATATACTGATGTACCAGTGTCCCGGCCCGGCCAGACCGCTGGTCCGGGGGGCTTTTTCCAACGAGGACGCCATGCCTGGACTCGGTAAGGGAGTAGTCGTTACCTCTCTCAGCGTCGCCGCTCTCATGCTCTCCGCGTCGGCGACCTTCGTGACGCCGGCCAACGCCCAATCCCGGACCACCTCCGTTGTCCGGGGAACCGTGGTCGGACCGGAAGGGCTGCCGGTGGAGGGCGCAGACATCACCATCCGGCAGCTGGAAACCGGAGCACAGCAGGCCACGGCCACCAACGCCGTGGGCCGCTACCTCTTTCCCCTCCTCCAGCCCGGCGGGCCTTATGAGCTGAGGGCGTCCTTCCTCGGGTATGCCGGCGAGCAGCGGGACAGCATCTACCTGGCCGTGGGGGATATCATCACCATCGATATCGAGATGCGGCAGGAAGCCATCCAGGTGGAGGGGATCGACGTCGTGGTGGACCGGGCGGAGGTCTTCAATCCCAGCCAGGTGGGGCCCGCCACCCGCATCACGGAGCGCACGGTGGAGGCCATGCCCCTCCTGTCCCGAAACGTCATGGAGCTGGCCGTCCTTTCTCCTCTGGTGAAGGTGACGGAAAGCGGCGGGTTCAGCGTGGCGGGGCAAAACGACCGCTACAACGCCATCATGGTGGACGGAATCCTCAACAAGGACGTCTTCGGCCTCACCTCCGGAGGCGTGCCCGGGGGCCAGGCCGGGGCGAAGCTCATCCCCGTGGATGCGGTGGCCCAGTACGAGGTGCTGGTGGCGCCTTTCGACGTGCGCCTATCGGGGTTCACAGGGGGAGTCATGAACGCTGTGACAAGGACCGGTACCAACGAGTGGCGGTTCAAGGCTTCGGCGGTGCACCGGGCCGAAGCTCTCATGGGGGACCTGGACCTTCCCACGGGCCCGGTGGAAGCCTCCGGGGTGGACCGCTCCCTTCTTGCCCTGTCCCTGGGAGGGCCCATCAAGCGTGACCGAGGTCATTTCTACGTCACGGGTGAATTCGAAGAGCGGAATCAACCGCCGCCCGGCTACAACCTCGGCCGGGACGATCCCATGGTCGTCCGGATTTCACCGGACGCCATCGGGGAAATGCAGAGCCTGTTCTCCGATCGCTGGGACCTGGACACGGGGGACCCGGGAACCTATCCCCTGGCCCAGCAGCTCTCCAACATGTTCGGCAGGTTGGACTGGAACTTCGAGAACGGCTCCCGAATCACCGTCAGAAACATCTTCTCCCGCACGAACAACGACGAGAGCCCGAATCGTCTCGGGGCTTATCCCTACGAACTCTCGTCCAACGCAGTATTCAGGAAGTCCCTGAACAACACCACCTCCCTTCAGCTCTTTTCCCAGGTGGGCGACTGGGGTGCCAATGAGCTGGATGTGAACCTTCAGTATACGTCGGATGAGACGACGCCCGTGAGTGACTGGCCCCAGGTGGAAGTGGAGCTTCTGAGCGGCATCGGGGACGCTTCCTTCCGCCGGCCCGTGCGAGTGGGAGGGCAGTTCTTTGCCCAGGAGAACAAACTCGACCAGACCAGCCTGCGCCTCACCAACAGCCTGAACATCGAAACCAAGCGGGAAGGCAGGGTCGTCCTGGGGGCCACGGCCTCTTTCTTCGACATCAGCCACACCTACCTCCCGGGGGCCGCCGGCGAATACTATTTCGCCGGCCCCGTCGACCTGGAAGCCAATGCGCCACAACGCTACCAACGTACCGTCCTGGCAGACGGCGAGTCGCCCGGGGTGGATTTCCGGGTCCTGGAATGGGGGTTTTTCGCCCAGAATCAGATCGACGCCGGAAAAGGCCTCACCATGAGGTTCGGGATCCGCGCGGACGTTCCCTACGTCCTGGACTCTCCGGAAACGAACTACAGGATTCTGAATGAGCTGGGGCACGATACCGGAAAAGTCCCGTCGGGCAACTTCCTGATTTCGCCCAGGTGGGGTTTCAACTGGCAGAGTGAGGGAGAGCGCACCACGCAGGTCCGGGGCGGCGCCGGTATGTTCGCGGGCCAGATCCCCTATGTCTGGCTATCCAACGCCTTCCACAACAACGGCCTCCGCTCGGTGACCCAGCTCTGCAACGGCCGCCTCACCGATGATCCCCCGAGCAGGGGGCCAGGCGGGACCGTACCTACCTTCGATCCCTACAACCCGCCAACGGCCTGCGTCTACGGCGACTTTCGTGAGCGGCGGAACGTCGTGGTCTTCAAGGACGGCTTCAGGTACCCCCAGGACCTGAAGTTCTCCGTGGCCGTGGACCGGGAGCTCACGGAACGGACCAGCTTCTCCCTGGGCTTCCTCTTCAACAAGGCCCTGAACCAGGTGGGCCTCGAGGAGCTCAACATCGAGCGGGGGGGATCCACCCACGACCTCGGATTCGACTCGGGACTGGGGGATCCGGATCGCCGCTACTACCGTCGCCTCACGGTTGACCACGCCGGCCGCGAGCTCGTGCTTCCGGACTACGACCAGGTCCTCCTGGTCACCAACGAAGGGGAGGACTGGGGAGCTTCCATCAGCGCGGAGGTCAGGGGTGCCGTCACCGATCGCCTGAATT
>JASFVN010000140.1:0-10667 GCA_050049805.1 Gemmatimonadota bacterium | reverse complement strand
GCCGGCGTGACAGTCGGCGCACTTCGTATCCATAGCTCCAGGATCCAGCATGGACACATACTCATTCCCGTCGCCGTGGACATCGCCCAAGGTGTGACAAGCCATACAGTCCATGCCCGCGTCCCGGTGGACGTCGCTGAAGCCATGCACGAACGCCTCGGCCTTCTGACGGCTGTGACAGGGACCGCAGACCCCGGTGAGCGTCGCGTCGACCTCGGCTCCGAGCTGGGGATCGTCCGTCTCGTGACAGGACTGGCATCCTCTCTCTCCCTTTACCGCACCGCCGGCAAACCCAGGTGTGTGGCACCCCTTGCAGACGAGGTCATCGTAGGGGATCCCCGTCAGGCTTTCGAACCCACCGTTCGGGATGGCGTTGTAGAAGGTCTGCTTCCCCATCCCGGTCCGGTGTAGGCTGGTAGGGAAATACTCGTCCCAGGGGAAGAAATTCACCGCGACTTGCGGAGTGTTGTTGCTGGCGGTCTCTCCGGAACCGTTCAAGGCGTAGACGGTAGCGGTGTAGGTAACGCCGTCCGCGAGCCCGTCAGAAGCGGTGAATTTCACGGAAGTCTCGGACGGACCCGCCGTCGTGGACAGCACCCCGTCACCCGCCACCTCCACTCGATAACCGGAAGCTCTCTCTGTGAGGCTCCAGCTCACGGTAAGGGTGTCCCGGAAGGCGGCCGTCTGAACGGTGACACCGGTGGGCGGAAGCTCGACATCTGTGGCCGAGTCGTTCTGACATGCCAAGAGGCCAAGGAGAGGAGCCGCCAACCAAACCAGCCGGGGCCCCATCGCCCCGATCCTCCCATTTCTTCGTCCGGACATTCCTGATACCTCCAGTTCGTTGCCGAGAATCGGCGGAATTGGTCACCTCTAAGGTTTCCTGGAAGGTGACCCGCAACAATCGACTGTAGGTACCAGATCCGACAGTACTTATGTACTGCCTCTAAGTCATTAAGAATTGCCGGTTTAGCGGGCCGCGGGGAACGTCCCGGCCCAGATCACCGCTTGGAATGGAGAGGGTCTGGTTTCGGGGAGATCCCCGATTGGATCACCGGTCGGCGCTGGAGGAAGCCGATGGAGGAGCGCTGGAAGCCAGGTTCCGCTTCACCGCCTGAATCCCAACCTCCAGGCGACTCTTGGCTCCCAGCTTCTGCATGATATTCGCAACGTGGTTCTTGACCGTCTGTTCTTTGATTCCCAGGGACTTGGCGATCTCCTTGTTTCCCATGCCCTCAGCCAGCCGCCTGATGACATCCAACTCACGAACCGAAATAGGTGCCGGCCCTCTGAGAGCTCGGGGGCCGACGCCCCGATTGACAATGGCCGTAAGCCAGGGAGCCGCCGCGATCTCACCAGCGGCTACCGTGCGAACCGCCTGAATCAGTCTGGAGGGGTCGGCGGTTCGTGGCACACAGCCTCGAGCGGACGAGCGAAGGGAGGTCAAACAGCATTCGTCCAGATTCTCCAAGGCTTCCTCGGAAAACCTCGCGGCCTCGGGATCGGAGAGGAGGGCCCGGATGGCACATTCCTCGTCGGAATGCTCGACCAGGACGATGACCTTCACATCGGGATCCCGGTCCACCAGTCGGGGAATCAGCTCCCGGTCACCTTTTTGAAATTGGACGTCGAGGAGAACGACGTCCGGTTTGTGCCTCTGGACCGACGCCTCCACCTCTTCCAGGGAGCCGACGGTACCCGCAACATGGCACTCGGGACATTCGTCGAGAACCGCTTCCACGCCGACCTGGAGAAGAGGCTCTTCCAGAGCTATCAGGACTTCGATCATGTCACCCAAGAGAGAGGATCCAACCGTTCCAACGCACCGGTCCCATCAGTTCTCCGCCCAAGAACCAGAAGGAAATATAAGAAAAAAGAGGAGGCAGGTGGACATGGCGTCCCCGTGCTCCTCTTCCATTTTCTTTTCCGCTTTCCCCCGGTCGCTTCCTCAGGGGAAAGAGTCAGGTCAGAACCGCGGCCCAGCTCGCGGTTCTCTTCCTATTTGTTCTTCGACTTTTCCTCAGAAGCCACCACTGAGCTTCCTGATCTGCTCGGCCGTCAACGGTTGGCCGTATACCATGACCGAAACGTCCGGGCCTTCCTCCAGAAACTGCCACTGATCCCCGACCTTGGTGGCGAAATCGTGGAGGAACGCGGAGCCAAAGTCGGGGGGGATCGGGATCAGCCCCTTGATTCCCACCAGCTTACCCTGGCCTTCGTCCCACTCCACCAGCTTGATGGAACCTTCCCGGAGGTACTCCTGGGCCCAGGGTGATCCGTGGCAGTCATCGCAGCTTCGTCCTTCCGCGGTCACCGTATGTCCGGTGTACGGGCCGTAAGCCACCAGGGTGTTATCCTCGTACTCAACGCTCTGGAAATTGAAGGGGTAGACCTTCCCTTCCCAGTTCCCCAGGAACTGCCAGCCGTGAAATTTCCCGAAAGCGATCTTCTCCCGATCTTCGATCTCTGACTTGAAGTGGCAGTTCACGCAGGTGACGGAACTCTCCATGTGGCAGGACTGACAGGCGATGTTCTCGAGATGGACCTGGTGCTCCTCCACGGACGAGGACACCGCCCCATGGCACGTCTGGCAGTTCACGTTCCGTGCTCCTGCATCGAACATGGAGTTGTAGGGGTTCCCGTCACCGTGGACCTCCAGGAGACTATGGCAATCGGTGCAGCCCATGCCCGCATCCCGATGTACATCCGAATAACCAAGAGCGATTTCCGCCCCTTGCCGGCTGTGGCAGACCTTGCACTTCTCGTCCAGGACCGGAGCCACCCCGGGGGTCCCTTCGTGGCAGCTCTGGCAGGTCGTATGGCAACCGCCGCAGGCGAGCTGCTCGTAGGGCACGCCGGTGAATTGTTCAAAACCGTTCTGTGCAGCGCTGTACCAGTACTCCATCCCTCGGGTGGTCCCGTGGAGGCTGGTGGGCATGGTCGTCTCCGGAAGGACGAGCTGAGCATCCCAGAGGAGTGCGGAGTCGTCGTCTTCCAGGCACCCCGCCAAGGCAAGGGAGGCGGCCGTAGCCAGAGCGAGATTCACCAGACGATTCGGCCTATGCGACATGAGCACCTCTCACCAATCGATCAGCGGATAGAGCACACGATTCCGTTGAAGAAGGGAGCAATTGATGTGCCAGGCGGCGGAGCCGAATGTTGTTCATCCAGCCGCGTCTCCGGGGACGTTCTCCCGGTACAAAAGGAGCCTGGGTAACAGTACGAAAGTACTATCCACAGGGGCCTTAAGTACTGTATTGACTTGACTTTATGACCTCTCGGCGACTCTCAAACCGGGGTGTTCTGTCCCATGGGCCTGCCCTCACCCCTCGAACCCCCAGGGCCCTGTTGGAGGTTTGGCGCTGCCGATTAGCGGCCGAATCTTCCTCCAGCCCTGCGTTACCGCCGAATCCACGCCCATAGAGCCCCTCCGTAGACCCCGGCAGGATCCGAACCAATTCCCTGGCACGACCCTTTCAAGGCAAGAAAGTCGGATTCGTATGCCCAGGTAGGCTCGATTCGGATTGGAGCGGAGGCCAAACATGACAGGAAGAAGTCTGCTTCTCCTGGCCTTTCTCGGACTCATGCTGTCGCCGGCGGCGTTGGCGGGTCAGGGAGTCAGAGGCAATGCCCGAACGTACGTCAGCTATCTCCAGGTTCGGGATCTGGTTCTGGACAGTGTCCCCACGGCCGCAGTGCCCGGGGAGGGTTCCCAGAGGGTTCTGGCCGATGGTACACGGGTGACGTGTTCCGACGACTTCTGCCGGTATTACCGCTCCGGAGACGCGGTGGGCGTTGCGCCCCTCATCCAGGACCTTCAGCTCAACGCCTGGACCGGGATCGAGGGCTTGAGCGCAGCCGCCCATCTTCGGGCAAGGCAGCCCCTGGATGATGGAGAGTTGTGGCCTCGGTCCGATCAAACCTTCGAGGCGCTGTCGGCCTACCTGGAGTATCGGAGGTCCTTTTACCAGGTGAGGGCCGGCCGGCTCTGGCAGACCACAGCCCTCGGGTTCTACAACTTCGACGGGGGATCTCTGAACCTCCGTGGGCCGAAACAAATCAATCTGAGCATTTACGGAGGCTTGAGCCTTGTACGGGGGCTCAACCAGTATCACACCACGGATCTGATCTCCGACGTTGAGCCGCTCCCTCCGGAGGAGAAGGCGAAGCTCCTGGGGATTCATGCCAGGTGGAACCCTCTTCCGACCCTTGCAACCGCCGTCACCTATCAGCGAGAGATCGCCTCCGACGCCGGGGATCTTTACTCGGAACGCATCGCGGGGAGTGCTCGGGTCCTGGTCGGGAAAGCGGCCGTGGACCTGGAACTGAAGTACGATCTCGCCTCGGAATCCACCAATCTGGCCAGGGTCCGGGTTGGTGCACCTCTCGTGGCCGGTCTCCGAGGCAGCGCCGAGTTCAAGAAATACCTTCCCTACTTCGACCTGTGGACCATTTGGGGGGCCTTTTCCCCCGTAGGATATCAGGAGGGTAGGGCAAGGTTGGACTGGACCGCTCCAGATGGCCGCTTCTCCCTCAGGGGTTACGGCAGCTACCGCAAATACGGTGATACCGAGACCTCCTCCAGCGAGCTCGTGGATATCGACGACGAGAGCTGGCGCCTGGCTGGTGGGGGCCGGTATACGCTTCGAAAGAACACGACCATTGACGCCGAGTACCGTTACGATACGGGATTCGGGGCGAGTCGAAGCGGGGGTGATGTCTCCATTCAACGCTTCTTCGAGGAAGGGCGGTTTCTCGCCCTTCGCGGAACCGCCTTCGAGAGCTTTTCCGAGTTCACCGTCGGATCGGGCACGGTGCTGGGAGCCGGGATTCAGGGAGGGATGCCCATCGGACCGGCGAAAGCTCAGATAAACGCAATGTTCTACAAACACAAACAGAATGACCGGCCGAGCCGCATGGACCTGAACCAAGCAAGGATCAACCTGATTTTGGAGATTCCCATCGGGAGTGATCCAGGTATGGCCGGAAGGGGGACTCCATGAAGCGCGCAGCGCGGTTGGCCCTGACGGCCACGGTTTTGGGATGGTGTTTCGGCCCCAGCGCGGGTTCAGCCCAGGCAGAGTTCCGCCACGAGATCCACGGAGTCTTATTCCCGGATTGCTCGGCCTGCCACACCGAAGCCGGCGGAGGGAAGATGTCGTTCCCTGAATCCTCCATGTGCACAGCCTGCCATGACGGGGCCTCGGCTCCAGCTATTTCCTGGACGCCTCCTGCGGAGAGGGCTTCCAGCCTCAGGTTTACCCATACCCCTCATACCTTCGGATGCCAGACCTGCCACCTACCCGGAGGGCCGGAAAACCTCGCAGCGTTGTCCTACCCAGAGCCCGAGACCTGCCTGGGGTGTCACGCGCCTGGAACGGACCATCAGCAAGCGGAAGATTGCGGACTTTGTCACCGGTCCGTCACGCAGCTCGATCCGGTGAAACCGGGTGGAACACCGTCTTTCCACGAGGAGGGCTTTGCTACATCACACGGAGCTGCGGCGTCGCTGGGCCAGCCGGATTGCTCCGGGTGCCACGAGGAAAGCACCTGCCTGAGTTGTCACGAAGGTCAGTCTTCACCGAGCTTCCACCCCCTGAACTTCCTGGCGTCCCATGGGCCCGAAGCTTACGGAAGAGTGAGCGACTGCAGCGGCTGCCACAGCCCGGAGGCGTTCTGCCGGGACTGTCATGTGGGGCTGGGGTTCCAGGCCGGAGGGGCATTGATGTCCACCCCCTTCCATGACGATCAACCGGTCTGGGTGTTGAGCCATTCCCAGGCAGCCCGCCAGGACCTGGAGTCCTGCGTGTCTTGTCACCAACAGACCGATTGCCTTGCTTGCCATTCGGCTTCAGCCGGGTGGGGCGTGAATCCCCACGGCCCTGGCTTCGCCGGAGACGCTCTCCAGGATCGGAACAAGATGCTCTGCACCCTCTGCCACATCTCGGGATCCTGAGGTTGCGGGGCTGACAACTCCATGAGGTCCTAGCTCTGCAGGCCTAGCGAGGGGGAAAGAGGATCGGGTCCGCCTCCACTCCCTCCTGGGTGATCTGCACCGGGAGAATGCGCCCGTCGGTGGCGAAACGAAGCTCGTCGATGCACACCACGCGGTGGTTTCGATCCGTCTCTCCCAGCGGGCGCCTGTGGTAAACGATATACCAGGTGTCTGCCTCCGGTGCGTGCAGGACCGAGTGATGGCCTGCTCCCGTGGCGACCTCAGGGTCCTGCTGAAGGATCCGGCCGATTCGCCGGAAGGGGCCGGTAGGTGAAGAGGCTGCCGCGTAGGCGACCGCATAGTCCGGCCCGGTCCATCCACCTTCCGACCACATGAAATAGTACTGCCCCCCCTTCAAAAGCATGAAGGATCCCTCCACGTAGCCCTCAGGTGTGATCTCCTTGAAGGTGGTACCGTCCTCGAAGGGAACAAAGCCCGTGAAGTCGTCGTTCAGCTTCGCGATGTTACAGTGGCGCCACCCGCCGTAGGTGATGTAGTAGGTTCCGTCACCGTCCCGAAACACGAAGGGATCGATGGGCTGGGCACCGTTGTGGAAGGCATCGACAAGAGGCTTGCCCAGATAGTCCTCGAATGGCCCGCCGGGACTCCGGGACCGGGCGATCCCTATGCCCCCCAACTCCTCGTCGCTCTGGATATCGTTGGCGGAGAAGAAGATGAAGTACCAGCCGTCCTTCGCCACGACCGAAGGTGCCCAGAGGGCCCGCGAGCCCCATTCCACCTTTTTCAGTTCCAGGATGCGAGGATGCCTGGTCCAGGTCACCAGGTCGGGGGAGGAAAAGGCATCCATGTAAACCTGGTCCTTGTAGAGCGCGGAGGTGGTCGGGTAGACCCAGTACTCTTCCTCGAATACGTGGGCCTCCGGGTCCGCATACCAGCCCCGGAGGATGGGATTGCCGGACCGCGGCACCTGGGCACTCGAATCCGAGCCTGCCAGCAGGAGGGTCGACACCAAGGCCAGGCCCAGCGATCTTCTCGTGCTCCCACCTGTGACTCGGCGAAAATCCCTCGACATGTTCGGTATCCTCAACCCCCTTCCGAGAAGTCCGGAGGGGTGTATGCAGCCCGGTCCAGGGTGTCGTACAGGGGATGGGCGGGCATGACACGACTCGCCTCCTCCGTCACTGTGACCGCCAGAATCCGAATCCCTTCGTTGACCGGGAGAGTCAGGGTGCGGGTACCCGGAGGCATGTCGATAGCGTGTGCGAAGAGGTACGAGTACTGGTAGGGCTCGTTGGTGCCGTCCGTGCCGTGCCGGTGGGAGGCGAACCAGGCCACTGGCGCACTCTTGATGTAGCCTGGCGCCAATCCCGCGACCTCGCTCACGGTGCGGACCCGGGGCGGGGTGTTTGGTGGGCTCCCAGCCCTGGGCGGCACGAGCTCCTCTCTTGTGCTCCAAATCCGATTCTCCCACTGCCCGATGTATCCCCCCCAGTCCTGGATCGTCAGTTCAACTGTAGAGTCCCCGACCTGGAAGACCTCAGTCTGGTCGCCGTCGGCTGCCGCAAGGAGGTATACCCGGTTCCAAGCCCCTGCCGGGAGCTGCAAGGTTTGCCCCAGGGGGGTGACAGCGTTCAACTGGGTCGCGGGAGCCAAATCGAATGGCACACCCCCGAACTCCACCCTCTCCGGGAGCATCTCGGCCGGGAGGCTCCGGCCCGACCTGTCGAAGCGACCAGACGCCACGCTCCCATCGATGCTGGCGACGGCTTGGTCGTAAGGAAGAGAGACGACCCGCGTCCTCGGCGGTGTTGCCTGAACGGAAGGAGGGTCGAGACGCACTGCGAAGGTTCGAGGCTGGTACGGACCCAACTCCGTCACCAGCTCGCCATCTCGGACCTCTGCCGGTCCCGCGGGCGTCTCGGCAGCGTTGATCTCACGTGCGGCGGCGACGTTCGTAGCAAAGGTCAGATGGACGTCCCTTGCCGGTTCCCCGGCCAGTTCCACAATTCGGACCACATACTCGTCGGTCTCTTCGGCGCGCTTCAGCGCAAGAACCCGCACACGATCGTCGTTGATCCTGAGGAATGAAAAGCTCCGCCCCAGCTCTCCCTCGTGTTTGGAGCTTTCGAAGGCGATGAGAGGTTGGTTCAGCCGCTGGGCCTGCCAGTCGGTTCTCGCCTCCCTCCATCCCGATGCGTGGGCCGCCAGGCCGTACTCGAACTCATGGCGACCGATGTCCTGGGTGCCCTGGTCTTCGTACCCGCCCCGGGTGCCGGGAGTGCGGATGAGCGTGAGGCGTAGGGTCCCTTCGTCGGGTTTGTCCGACCCGAGCTTCGCATCCGAGAGCACCGTCACGCCGAACTCCCCGCCTCGATCTGTCAAGTCGAACCACTGGTGCGAGGCCACC
The DNA here is from genome assembly GCA_050049805.1 of Gemmatimonadota bacterium. Classification (GTDB taxonomy): domain Bacteria; phylum Gemmatimonadota; class Gemmatimonadetes; order Longimicrobiales; family Gaopeijiaceae; genus JABDNZ01. The sequence goes on along the minus strand of JASFVN010000140.1, from coordinate 2,304 downwards.
TCGAATTGGCGTTCGTCGTTGTTTCCTCTTTCGATGGTTCCCACGTCGAGATTGTAGGTGGCGGAGGCGTTTTCAGCGGTAAGAGGAAACACAGCCTTCAAGTGTGCTTCCCTCGTATTCCAGTCCACCAGGTTTCCGATTTCGATTCGGTTGCCGGCATCGCCGGCCGCAAGGCGGACCGTCTGCACGAACCGTGAGCCTTCTGTTTCTCGCTCTATCGTCAGCGCCACCCGCACCGGGCCGCCTTCGGTGATCGTCACCCGGGCTGGCCCTCCGACATATGCCCTGGGCTCCCGAATTTGATCCTCCCAATCCATGTTCCAGGCCGGCCATGCACTGGGGTTGTCTGTCTTGATCTCCAGCCGGGCTGGGGCAGCGAGAAGCTCCCGCTCCAGCTTCTTGTCGAAAACGCTGGCGATGTCTCCCGCTGAATTCAGCTCCACCCGGTAGCGGTGATTCTCCAGAGAGGACTCGTTGACAGAGAGCTCCGGGGGACCTTCGTCAGGAGCCGCTTCGGGTCGGACGTCGTAGACCACTGCCCCGACGGAGGGGACGGAGGCCAAAAAAAGGACGCTGCCCTCGTCGGTGAGTTGAGCCGGTACCCGACGGCCGTCAGGTCCAACCACGATCACCCCTGTCGGCAGCCCTCCCTGGAAGGACAGCTTTGCCTCCACCACATCCTGGCGGGGGATATCCAGCGCGTTATACACCACGACGGCGCTGCCGCGGACGTTGGTATCCAGCACCGATCCTACGGATCCAACGGCGTGTGTCAGGACCCCCGCGAACTGGTTCAGGGCGAGGATTTCGTCGTTCCAGGAGTACTCGTAGGCCTTGGGGATACTGGTCCCGGGGATGATGTCGTGGAACTGGCCGGTCATCACCAGGGTCCACGCACCATTCAAGCGATGGAGGGGGTACTGGAGTCCTCCCAGCCACTGGGCCATGACGGAGGCCCGCTCCGCCCCATCCGCCAACACCTCGTTCTGGCGGTTCCACCTCTTCACGTAGGCTTGGGAGGTGATGGACCCGGCCGAGTGATTGATGAGCTCGAGCTCCCCTTTGTACCGCGGAAGGCGGGAGGTCTGATCCGCCGGGATAGCCTGGAACATCTCTTCGGCGGTGGCGGAAACGACTTTCACCGAACCGTCCCCCACGGGGACCTCCCGGCCCGACGCCGAGGGGGGTGGGGAACCTCTACGAGCCCAGGGGTCGGGAAGGACCGTCTCGCCGCCAGTGACCATGGCCTCCATCAACCGGACGGATGCCTCGGTGGGGGAGCCGCCGGTATCGCCGGTGCCATAGTACATATAGTCGGTGAAGAGGCCGGACGATTGCCCGTTCCAGTCGATGCGGGCGGGCCAGTCCGTCAGCGGCCGGTTTCGGCGCCGGGAGTTCGTGGTGTCCGATGGAGGTGGTGGAGGAGGAGCCTTGCTGAGGTCATACGTGACCGACCCGGAATAGCTGCCGGGGTTCAGGGCCGCTAGAACGGTGGCCCCATCGGTACCTTCCCAGATGCCGACGTTGAAGGGGATCCCCTCGGGGGTCTGCTGGGGAGAGTCGGGGCCTCCCACCCGGGCGGCGGGCTGCCAGCTGGAAGAGAGCTTCTGTGTCGAAAACCCCTTGATTCCGGCGTGGGCCAGAATGCTGGGCAAAGACGCCGGGAAACCGAAGCAGTCCGGAAGCATGTACTCCTGGCTGGTCTTGCCGAACTCCGCTCGGAAGAACTGTGTGCCGTACAGGATTTGCCGGAACACCGACTCCGCCGAGGGTGCGTTGACATCGTTTTCCTCCATGGATGAACCCGAAGGAAACCAACGGCCTGCCGCCACGTACTCTTTCAGCTTTTCGTATTCGGTCGGGTAGTACTCCCTGATCATTCTGTACCGGTTGGCACCGCTGAAATTGAAGACGTAGTTGGGGTACTTTTCGAAGAGGGCGAAGTTTTCCCGCAACGTCTTTGGGAGATACTCCCGTATCGTGGTCTCAAAATCCCATCGCCATTGCGTATCCAGGTGGGCGTATCCGACCACGAAGAGCGTCGACTCACGGGTCAGATCGGGTGAGGTTTCCTGCGCTCGGGCCTGGGCCGCCAGTTGACCGGCGGCCAGGATGACGAGAAGGCCCGCAATCAACAGTCGAACCGGAGAGGGACGATGGAACCAGATGTGCGGAGGCATGGCAAGCTGACCTGAGAAGAGTTTCGAACCCTCGACGCGCGGTCGTAGAGAGTGGAGAAAACATACGGACGGGCCCAGCAATCCGCACATATCCGGCCGTCGGCTCAGAAAACCCTGGTCGGAA
>JASFVN010000141.1:0-10667 GCA_050049805.1 Gemmatimonadota bacterium | reverse complement strand
CCGTCCATGAAGGGGAGATGTTCGGCCTGTTCGGACCCTCCGGCACCGGAAAGAGTGTGCTCCTCAAAACCACCATCGGTCTCATCATCCCAGACCGAGGTGACGTGCTCCTGAAAGGGGAATCCATCTTTTTCGGAGCAGCTGACGCCCTGGAGCGGGTCAGGAGACAAGTGGGGTACGTATTTCAGCATTCCGCCCTCTTCGATTCCATGACCGTTTTCGAAAACGTCTGTATGGGGGTGCCGGAGGCCCGGCTGAAAGGAATGTCCCGGAAAGAGGCGGTTGGCTGTGCCTGGGAGGCTCTGGAGATCGTAAACCTGGATCCACGGATGATCCTCTCCAAACTGCCTGCCGAGCTTTCGGGAGGAATGAAAAAACGTGTAGGAATCGCCAGAGCCATCGTGGGAAGACCTGAAATGCTCCTGTGGGACGAGCCCACCACGGGGCTCGATCCGGTGAACACGGCGGCGGTGGAGCGGCTTATCGCTCGCCTATCCAAGGAGTTGGAGGTAACGTCCATTATTGTGACCCACGACATCGAGGGTGGCCTCCTGATCTGCGACCGGGTGGCGATGCTGACTGGCGGAACGCTTAGATTCTGCGGGTCACCGGAGGATTTCAGGGCTAGCGCGGATCCGGTGGTCCGATCATTCGTGAACAGAGCGGGGGCAGAAGCAGCCCTCGACAGCCAATTGAACGTGGTATGAGCGATTCGGAGAACTTTTCCCGACGGGAATCCGGGAAACCGACCGAAGAGGAGCTCCGGTCGGCAATCCCCCGGAACAAGCGCCGACTCGAGTTGAGGGTCGGCATATTCGTGCTGATTGGTCTCGCCTCGGCCCTGATCGCCCTGTTCCTTCTAACCGATCCGAGCACCTTCAGGGGGCGCTACAGGATCACCACCGTGGTGGAAGACGCCGGAGGCATTCGACGTGGGGACCCGGTACAAATGCGGGGAGTCAACGTAGGCCGGGTCATGTCTTTTTCCATGGCTGAAGAGGGCGTGCGGATTACGTTGGAGATCGAGGGCGCCTGGAGGATTCCCGACGATTCCAGGAGCCGACTGGTCTCGGGTGGAATCCTGGGAGGGCGGACCGTCGAGATCATCGAAGGTTCCAGCTCCGATCGAATTCGAGGGGGAGCCGAGCTTCCGGGGGAAAACGTCCAGGGCATCATGGACATGCCCGCCGAGCTCGGTCAGGATGCCCAGGCAGTCCTCCTCCAAATCCAGGAGCTCCTGGCCGAGCCCACCCTGGAAGCGATTCAGGGCAGCGCAAGGGAGCTGCAGGGGCTCCTGGGCCGCCTCTCCCGGATCGCTGAAGAACAGGGGAGGGAGCTTTCCCAGCTAACCGCGTCCCTCAACCGTTCCGCCTCGGGTATCGAGGAGGCCGCTGCCTCCGGCGAGGACATCGCTACCGCCGTGGCTCGAGCCGACTCGGCCCTGTTGATGGTCAACCGGACCAGTGAGGTGGTCCTGAGCGCCTCGGAAGCCCTGGACACGATTCTGAGGCGGGTGGAAGAGGGAGAGGGTACTCTTGGTCAGCTCTCGGCCAATCCTGTTCTCTATGAAACCCTGGTGGCGACTCTCGAGAGCGTTAAAGCCCTCACCGACGACTTGAAGGAAAACCCGGGACGGTACGTGAAGATCGAGATCTTCTGAAGATCGAACCGTTCATACCGAGGGAAAATGAAGGGAGGGGCCACGCACCGTGGCCCCTCCTTTCATTTCACATTCACGGCCGAATGCCAATAACCTCGGCCTCTCAGCCAGTCTTCCTACCAGCCCGGGGCAAGGTTGAAGCCCCAGTGCCATCCCTTGTCGGGGCGCTGGAAGGGATAGGCATAGTAGGCCTCGAGGATCAAGATACCCAGGAGATTGAACCTGGCTCCGACACCCGACGCCACCAAGGGAACTCTCTCCGTTCCACTCCTCTTGAAGCTCCAGGAGTCCACGGGGTTTTCGTCGTCCCAGGCGATGCCCACGTCGGTGAAGGCCACCAGCTCCATGGGGACATAGGGCAGGTTGATCAGGCCGAACTGGTCGGTCCCGATGAACGGGACACGCAGTTCGAGATTGGCGACGCCCAGCCGCTGGCCACGCATCCGGTCGAAGACGGGGCAACTTCCGTCGGTGGTCTCGCCGCACTCCCTGGAGCTGAAGCTCTCGTAGGCATAGCCACGGATGAGCGTCTCGTAGCCCAGGAAGAACGGATAAAAGGCCTGGCTGTCCAGGAAGTCAGTTCCGTAGTTGTAGCGACCGATATGCAATCCCCTGGCTGCCACGGTGAGATTCCGGGACGGGCTGAAGTAACGTCTGTAGTCGAGGTTGAGAGTCTGGTAGTTCACCGTGCCGTGAGTGGTGGTAACGGCGAACCGGAAACGACCGCCTCGAACCGGAGAGGTGAAGGCCGCGAAGGAATTGTCCCCCACGTAAGCGATGGTCGCCTCAAACAGGTTGAGGGGGTCGGGCTCCATGTCGTCGAGCTGAACCCGTCTCTGGCCGATTCTGAAAATTCCGTCGTAATAGGTACGGTCCTGCTCCAGGTCGAAGGAGTACCGGCTGAATCCAAAACTCGCCTCCAGCCGCCGCGTCATGGAGAAGGGGTACGAGACCATCCCCATCGCATTGTCGGCAAAGATCCTGTAACGGTTGAGGGCAAAATAATCCACACCATCCTCCTGCCCTCCAGTGTAGAACCAGTATTGGAAGGGAATCCTGGACACCGAGTAACCCCAGTTCCAGCGCTTCGCGGAGTTCAGATAGGCCACCTGAGCACCGATGTCCTTCAGGGTCCCGTTTGCCTGAACAGCCACCCCCAGTTTCCGATCGCCCAGCATGTCGGAAAAGAACGCCGAGGCACTACCCCCGAGATAGGTACCGAACTGATCAGCGCCAGCCCCCAGCATGGGCTGCCCGATGTAATCCAACTGGAGCTTCGAATCGAAGGGTTCGGCATCCACCACCCGATAGGTTCCCGGCGGCTCGAGGCCTGTCTCCGCGTCGGCCAGGTACGTGCTGACCAAGCTGGGAGTTTCAGGGACCATGGGAGAGAGATTCCTGCCCGGGCCCGGCTCGCCGACCAAGACCACTTCAGCCCTGTTCTCCACTTCCTCCGAATCCAACCTGTAAATGTGGAATTCGAATTCGTCGAAGACGGAAAAAGCGATTTCGCCGCTCTTCTGGGCCACGGTCATTGCCGGGGCCGACCAGGCGATTCCGCTGACACCCGTGGCCACATTCGTGATTCGTTCTATCTGCCCCGTCGCCAGCTCTACCCGGTAGATGTTGCTGAAACCGTCCACGTCGGATATGAAGTAGAGTTTCTGTCCATCCGGCGAGAACTGGGGATTGATGTGCTTCACATCAGGCCCGAAGAGGTCCAGGACCCTGATCTCCATGGTGCCCAGATCCATCAACGCCACCTGGAACTTGGCGTACGAGAGATCGTCAAAACTCGTCTTCTCGGATCGATCCGTGGCGAAGGCGATGGTGGTGGCATCCGGAGAGAACGTGGGCTGGAAATCAGCGTAGCGGTCAGAAGAAAGCCGCGTGGTCTCTTCCGTCTGAACGTCATAGAGGTAGAGGTCGCTCAACCCGCCCTTAGATCCTGAGAAGACGATGGTCCGGCCGTCCGGAGACCAGGAAGGACCTTGAATCGCCCCCATCCCATCGACCTTCACTTGCTCTTGAATCTTACCGTCTCTGGAATCCACCAGGATCATCTCGTTGTCACCGTCGGCGAACACGACGTAGGCCATCCGGGTCCCGTCCCAAGACCAGGAACCGGAGGAGTCGGTGAACCGCAGGGCGTCGAAATGAGGGCTGGTGGCGGAGTTCGAGAGCTTCTTCTCCACGTCTCCGGACTCCGCGTCGGCCAAGAAGAGATCGAAGGAGAAAAGGTCTTTCTCCGAGATGTAGACCAAACGCTCACCGTCAGGACTCAGGGATGGCGCGAGGTTCTGGGAACCCGACCCGGTTTTCGGGGAGAGAATGAGGGTTCCCGATTGCGAAGGGGCATCCTTGTCTTCCATCAAGGGGAGATAGTCCGACTTCATGGACTCCGCCCAGGCCTCCGAGAGGGTCTCGGAATCCAGGCCCAGGGTCATTGCCAGTGCAGGCTCCCAGCCCTGCCTGAGGGCGTTTCGAAACAGGGTGCCGACAGCGTCGTCCCCGTAGACCCCGGCAAGGTAGGCCCAGAGCGCCTGTCCGAAGCGATAGGGGAAGTAACGGTAGTCCCGCCCCATCTGGTCGACGGTCGGGATGTCGTCCCGTCGCACAGCGTCCCGCATCCACATGGCCGTAAGGGGGTCTTCCCGGCCCACTGAGAGGTATTCGGCCATTCCTTCGATGGACCAGAGGGGCAACCGGGTCAACCCCGCGAGGCCCGTACCTGCCCGGGACTGGGCGATGTTGTACTGGAAGGCGTGAACCAACTCATGGCCCAGTACGTGGTCGGTATCCTGGTACGACCCGGTCATGGGCATGATGACCCGATTCTTGAGGGACTCCGTTACGCCCCCGGTAGACTCCCCGAGGAAGGTCTGGAGGGTATTGGTCTGCTGGAAGTCAGGATGGTCGGCATACATCACCAGAGGTTTGCTTCCTTCGAACTCATGCTGAAAGAAACGGGCATACCTCTCGTACCAACGCTCTGCCATCCGGGCCACGTCCTCGATGGCGACCCCAGACTCCGGATAATAGTGAATGTCGAAGTGAGGAGTCTCGAGGACCTGAAAATCAAAGCCGTCGTACTGGACCTTGTTTCGGCCGAAGTATTGGCCCTCAACCGGAGGAGCCGAGGCTACTGTCAGGGCCAAGGCCCAGAGTATCCCAAGGAAACCCACTTTCAATCCTTCCACTGTCCCAAACCTCTTCCTTGTCGCCGCCTGCATGAGTCCACCTCTTTATCGGCTGATAATACGTCTTCGTAGGTTCAGCTTTTTCACACCTGAATCATTACGACTGTTTGAAACCCATACCCGCCTCGGGGCCCGATTGGTCCCAAAAGCACAATCGTCGACGGGCCCTCCAGGTTCCCGCATCCAGGATGCATTCCTCTGAGAAAGAAGTTCGCCCGGTCTTTCTTCTTGGATGCACATGCATCCATATACGTTAACGATCGACGGGCTTTCAGCTGCGACCCCGCTGATTCCGGGGCTGAACCACAAAACCTCCGGTGAAGAGCTTGCTCCTGACCCCCTGGTCATTCAGACCCCGAGTTGGTCATATTGGGCTCTGAGGGGGGGAGGCTGGCCCGCCATCGGACTTTGAGGGAGTGACGTCATGAGCCGTACGATCCTGGTGGCAACGGACGGGACGCCCGCAGCCAAAGGAGCATTGCGCTTCGCCAAGGCGCTCGCGGAGGAGAGCAGGCGTGAAGTACAAGTCCTGGGAGTGGTTGAGCCTGTTCCTGTTTTTGATGCCGGTTTCATGGTCGCCATCCCGGAGGTCGAGCTCTACGAGTCCCGTACGGGATCTCTCCGCAGTGAAATCGAGGCCCAGGTAGAAGACGTTGCGGGCACTTCAGGGGCCTGGCCAATCTCGATCTTGTCGGGTGTTCCTGGGACCCGGATCGTTGGCCGGGCAAAAGAGCTGAAGGCCGAGTGCATCCTCCTGGGTCTTGGCAGGCATGGACCCATGGATCGAGTCTTCGGGACCGAGACGGCTCTTCAGGTGCTGAGGGTGTCCCATATTCCGGTTCTTGCCGTCCCGGAGGATACTGAATCCCTCCCGCATTCAGCCGTCATGGGCGTGGATTTCAGCCTGTTCAGCCATCGGGCCGCAAAGACGGCAATCGGGCTCCTGGCCTCACCGTGGGAGGTCCACCTGGTTCACGTGTTGTCGGGAATGGAGTTTCTCCCCACCCTCTCGGAAGAGTGGAGAGTGGACTACGAAGACGAGCTGGTCAAGCGGCTCTCCGACTTCGGAGAAGAGCTGAATCCCCCGCCAGGTTGCGAGACCTACTGCCACGTCCTCGAAGGTGAGCCCTCCCACGAAATCCTCGAATTCGCAGGCTCGCGAAAAACGGAGCTCCTGGTGGCAGGTAGCCATGGGCACTCCTTTGTGGGACGACTCCTCATGGGAAGCGTATCCACCCGGATGATTCGATCGGCCACGGTGCCGGTTCTGGTTGTCCCCCCGGTGGAACCATCCGAGGAGGTCCTGGCTCAGGAAGATACCGCGGAGCCATCGACGCCCTGGGTCATGGAGCTTCAAGATTTCACTCGGGCCAACACGGGCCGCCGGACCACCCTGGAGCTGGACGACCCCGAGGTGGGTTCCCGGGAGTGCTGTCGGGACTTTCCCCTGTGGGGCGTGGACTACGATCCGAAGAAGGACCGGATTGAAATCATGCTGGGCCGGTCCGGCACCGTGGACGGGCACCTCACCCACTCTCTCCCGGGACCGTCGGAGGTCGAAATTCGAAGGGGACCTGACGGAAACGCTCAGGCTCTCCACATCACCTTTCTGGGGGGGAAAGCCGTTCTCAGGCTACACCGGGAGTGACGAACAGGTCATCGGGCGCTTTACACTCCTACCTCGAGAATCTAGCTTCCCGCCGGCAGGTTTCGGATATCTGACCGGTCGGGATCCGACGGGGGTTCCTTAATCCATCCACTGCACGAAGAGTTGAACCGAATCTCGCTGAGCCGCGCAAAAGACCTCCTCGCCAGAGCTCCGGAAGCCCGGATCCTGGTGGTCGGCGATCTGATGCTGGACCGCTACCTGACCGGGTCTGTGGACCGGATCTCCCCGGAGGCTCCCGTTCCGGTGGTAAAAGTGGAGGGCGAGCGTTGGGCACTGGGTGGGGCAGGGAACGTGGCAGCCAACGTGGTGGCGCTGGGTGCGAAGTGCGAGGTGGTCGGCGGGGTAGGCGGGGATCCGGAGGGGAGCCTCCTGAAAGACTCCCTGGAAGAACTCGGCGTAGGGGTCTCGGGTGTCATCCAGCTCGAAGGCCGCCCCACTACCGTCAAGACACGGATCATGGCCCGGCATCAGCACGTCACCAGGGTGGACCGGGAAAACGTTTCCGACGTTTCGGAGGCCCAAGCCAAAGCCCTTTCCGCACTGGTGGAGGAGCTGAGCAACAATGCCTCGGCAATCGCCATCGAGGACTACAACAAGGGCATCATGGTCCCCGCCCTGATCCGGGCCACGCTCCTCGCTGGCCAGAGGGCAGCCATCCCCACGGTAGTCGATCCCAAACGACTCAACTTCTTCGAATTCCAGGGGGCGACGGTGTTCAAGCCCAACTCCAGGGAACTGGAGGATGCTTTGGGGGAGAGGTTGCAGCCGGACAACCCCGAGTGGATGGGCCGGGCCAGGGATCGCCTCCGGTGTGAGACTCTCCTCCTCACCCTGGGGGAGGCTGGAATGGCGGTCCAGGGGACGGGAACGGAGTACATGCGGGTGCCAACCGTAGCCAGGGATGTCTACGATGTCTCAGGGGCGGGGGACACGGTGACCGCTGTTTTGAGCGTCGCTTTGGCGCTTGGGGCAACGTTGATGGAAGCCGCGGTTCTGGCCAATCATGCTGCCGCAGTGGAGGTAGGAAAAGCCGGAGTTGCAACGGTGTCGCCCGAAGAGATCTTGAATCAACAGGAAGTCTTTGCGAAAGAGGAAGCGAGATGAGCGAGCTCGAACCTGTGGCAACGGACCAGGCGCCTGGCGCCATCGGCCCCTATTCGCAGGCCATGGCTGTGGACGGATGGGTGTTTTGCTCGGGGCAGATCCCCATCGACCCCGCCACGGGGGAACTGGTAGAGGGGGAGATCGGGGTTCAAACCGACCGGGTGCTCAAGAACCTGGCGGCTGTCCTGGAGGCAGCAGGGGGGTCCCTCTCCCGGGTCGTGAAGACCACGGTGTTCCTGGCGGACATGGGTGACTTCGCCGGCATGAACGAGGTCTATGCCCGACATTTCGGCGACCATCGCCCGGCTAGGGCCGCCGTGGCGGTCAAGACGCTTCCGAAGAGTGTCGGCGTCGAGATCGAGGCGGTGGCCAGAGTCGTTTGAGGCCGGAGCCGTTCCGACCTCCTGAATTGGAAATCGATCATTGCACTACATAGTGGGGGATTCCAACCGGACTCCCCAGTTGTTTTCCCCGCCCAAGAAGAGGGAGATGGAGATGTCGCACGGACTACTGACAAGGCTTACCCGGTTCCCCTCGCTGGTCATGACCGCGGCAGCACTCCTTGTCGTCCCGGTCGGTCCGGCCGATGCCCAGGACGCGGTGGCCGAAGATTTTTTCCGAGGCCTTCGATGGCAGAATATCGGGCCCGATCGAGGCGGCCGGTCCATCGGTGTAGCTGGCAGCACAACCCGCCCGAACGAGTATTATTTCGGGGCCACGGGCGGGGGTCTCTGGAAAAGCACCGATGGAGGCACTACCTGGCGAGCGGTCACCGACGGGAAGATCACGAGCGCTTCGGTGGGCGCCGTGGCCGTATGTGAGGCGGATCCGGACATCGTCTATATCGGCACCGGCGAAACTCAGATTCGGGGGAATATCCAGCAGGGTGACGGAGTCTACAAGAGCACGGATGGCGGAACCAGCTGGGAACACCTGGGCTTGGTTGAAACCCAGAACATCTCCCGCATAAGAATTCATCCGGCGGATTGCAACACCGCCTGGGTCGGGGCTTTCGGGGTGCATTCCATGCCGAGCCCGGAGCGTGGGGTTTATAAGACCACCGACGGCGGAGAGAGCTGGACCAAGGTGCTCTTCCGGGACGATCGATCGGGTGCCGTGGATATCTCGGTCCACCCGTCAGACCCCGACGTTGTCTACGCGGCCCTATGGGAGGCGTGGCGGAAGTCCTGGGGCATGTCCTCCGGAGGCCCGGGGAGCGGCCTGTTCAGGAGCACCGACGGAGGGGAGTCCTGGGAGGAAATCACCCGGAATCCGGGGCTCCCTCAGGATGGTTTGATCGGGAAGATCGGGGTGGCCGTCTCCCCCGTGGACGCTGATCGGGTGTACGCCATCGTCGAGAACGAGGAGGGCGGAGTGTTCGTCTCAGAGGATGGAGGCGAGACCTGGACCCGAACCAACGACGAACGGAAGCTCCGACAGAGAGCTTTTTACTATACCCGGATCTATGCCGACCCCCTGGACGTAGATCGGGTCTACGTCCTGAACACGGCGTTCTATCGCTCCGACGACGGAGGGGAGACCTTTGGCCGGACCATCAGCGTTCCCCATGGCGACAACCACGATTTATGGATTGCGTCAGACGACCCGGACCGGATGATCAACGGCAATGACGGCGGGGCCAACGTGTCGGTAAATGGGGGGCAGACCTGGACCGATCAGGATTTCCCCACGGCCCAGTTCTACAGGGTCATAACCACGGCCCACGAGCCCTACATGGTTTGCGGAGCCCAACAGGACAACTCTACCGCGTGTGTGGCTCCTCGGGGATGGAACCATCTTTCGGAAAGGGGCCAACCCTTCTTCTCGGTTGGCGGGTGTGAGAGTGGCTATATCGCCCCCCACCCGGAGAACCCCGACATCTACTATGCCGGCTGCTACGGCGGCAGCCTATCCCGGTACGACCACTCCAATGGCCAAACCCGTGCCGTGAATGTATGGCCGGAGAACCCCATGGGGCAGTCCGCGGAGGACCTGGTGGAGAGGGTCCAATGGACGTTTCCCATCGTATTCTCCCACCACGATCCCGACGTGCTCTACACCGGCACTCAGAAGGTCTGGCGAACCTCCACCGAGGGGGAGAGCTGGGAGGCCATCAGCCCCGATCTGACCCGAGCCGATCCCAGCACCATCGGGCCTTCGGGTGGTCCCATCACCAAGGACCAGACGGGGGTGGAAACCTATGCTACCGTGTTCGCCATTGCGCCGTCCTATCATGACCCTGACGTCATCTGGGCCGGGTCCGACGACGGGTACGTTCAGATCACACGAAACGGCGGGGAAACCTGGGAGAACGTCACACCACCCGACGCTCCTGATTTCGTTCGTATCAATACCATCGAGGCCTCGCCTACTACTCCTGGGAAAGCCTACGTAGCAGGAATCCGATACCTCGTGGAGGACGACCGGAGCCCGTATATCTGGAAGACGGAAGACTACGGCACCTCCTGGGTAAAGACGGTGAACGGCATCCCCGGGGACGATTTCGTCCGTGCGGTACGGGAAGACCCCGAGCGGCCCGGTTTGCTCTACGCCGCATCGGAGAGAACCGTCTATGTCTCCTGGGATGACGGAGGCCAATGGCAGCCCTTGACCCTCAATCTTCCCACCGTCCAGGTGGCGGACCTGGTGGTGAAGGAGGACGATCTGGTCATTGCAACCCATGGACGGTCCTTCTGGGTTCTCTCTGGGATCGGCCCGCTGCGTCAACTCACCGCCGACGTCATGGCCTCCGACGCCTACCTCTTCCAGCCCGCCGATGTCTACCGGGGGTTGGATTCCTCGGCTGAAATCACCTACTACCTGGCAGAAGACGCCCAGGAGGTGGGAGTCACGTTCCTGGACTCCGACATGGAGGTGGTCCAGACCTTCACCGGGCAGTCGCGGGATGCGGCAGAAGAAGAGGAGGAAGAGGAAGGGTCGCCCTTCGCCCGTTCGGCGCGGCGCCCCGCCCCCAGCACGCGAGACGGCGTCAACCGGTTCCGGTGGAACATGCGGCTGGACGGTTATACCGACT